>NZ_DBFNWJ010000058.1:0-85989 GCF_048426865.1 Candidatus Allofournierella merdipullorum | reverse complement strand
CGTCCGGAAATCGAGTTTTTCAATCTTCTTTATGAGTTGTTCGCTGTGTAGCTCATAGAAATTTACATTTTTGTCGATATAGATTGCAAGTGTTGGTAACTGGTTATATGGCTGAGGAACCTGTTGTTCTTTACAAATTGTTGCCGGCGGAACAACGATAACCGCAAGTTTTCTCTGTTTTCCTCTTGCGGTCAATAGAAGTGTTTCGGGTAGTTCTTTTTTATAGATAACCTCACATTTTTCCACTTCAAATGGGCGAGATTCTAATACAGCTTCTGCTTCGTCTAATTGAATCGTCGAAAAAGTAGTATATGTCCGAATTGTACTTAGCCAAGCTCGTTGGTTTGCTGCAAGTCCACTAAAATTTGCATAAACAGATGGTGGGCAAAATGTTCCACTCGACTCAATGCTCTGCCTAAAAAACTTATAAAGAGCTGTCATAAAGGCAATCGTTTCATTGCATGGTTTTCCAAGATGTGCAAAATGTGGTTGTCGAATCGTCCCCTTGTTTTTTGCCTGAAAATCACCTTTGCAAAGTGGGCAGATACAACCGCATTTTTTTCCATTTTCCTCTGGGGAAATATCTGAAATCAGTATAAGTTTTCCTTCCTTTTCTCCAAAGGGATTCTTCAGCGATGACATTGCGTTATTCCTCACTTTTTGAGCAGCTCCAGCGCCTTATCCATGGGCACGCATTCGGCATAGCACTCCGGCCAGAGGAATTCATTATAATAGCGGTAGCTCTGCTCTCCTGTCATGTACTCGTTGTCCTGCGTGGAATTTGCATAGGCAGGGACGATCATATGAAAATCGTGCTCAAAGCCTGCTTCTATCGTTGCATTGATGCAGAAGTCGGTCATGATGCCGCAGACCATCACATCTTTTTCGCCCTTTGCGGTCAGATATTCCAGCAATCCGCTCTCTTTTTTGAAAGCGTTGCATACAGTCTTGACGAACCGTTTTTCGGTCTGCAGTGGTGCAAACTCAGAATAGATATCAAACTCATCATCCCCGATGGAGAAACCAGTACCGGGCCCATCATCATGCTGAACATAGATGACCTCAATTCCCTGTTCGCGGGCAGTACGTATCAGCTCCTTGATGTTGCTGACAAACTTTTCAAACGCATACAGGCGTTCGTCCACGATACCTTTCTGTGTATCCACGACCAGTAAAACCATATAGTAGCCCTCCTGTTTTTCTTTGGTTCCATCCTACCACAGACCACCGTTTTCTACAAGCAGATTCAAAAAATCCATACAGGCAAAACCTGTGTTTCACCTGCGGGGATTGATTCAGCTTCCCATGGCGAGGAGCACCAGCACGACCACCACCGCGATGGCGATGAGGCAGCCGCAGCCGCTGCCGTCTCCCCCGCCACCGCCGCCATTGTTGTGGTTTCCGCCGCCGCCACCGCCGCCGGACGAGCCGCCGAAGTTGCGGTTGAAGGCCGTCATGTACTGGGCATAGCCCGTGGAGCCCTTGCCGAAATAGCCGTAATCACCGTTTGCCATTGTGTTTTCCTCCGTCTGAAGTGTGTTTTGCTTCTTCTGAGGTCATTTTACCAAAGGTGATGTCCCATAAAACTCTCTTTCAGATTTTCTTGTCATCTCATTCTTTCCCGATTCCCAGATACGCATCGATGTCCATGATGCCTTCCCCGCTGACCTCCACCAGATCTTCAAAGGGCACCACGGTGTCGCCTATCTGCAGGGTGCGGAACACCGGATCGATGCGGTCTGCTTTTCCGGTCAGGGTGATGTAATTGCCCACCGCAGGAACCTCCGGGTGGGTAGTGTCCTCCTTGAAATACCGTACCGTGATGGTCATGCCCTTGGTGACCTGCATCAGCCGATCAGACAGAGCAGACATTTCTTCCTCGGTCAGAATGCGCTTGGGCACACGCTCGGTGCGCTGCTTTTCCGCGGCAAGCTGCTCGTCATACCCCCGCAGCGGAGAGAAGGGCGAAAAGATTTTGGCACGGTTCTGCAAGGTCATGCGGGGGTGCTTGCGGAGAGATTCTTCCGTCTGGGGGCGTTCTATCTCTATGATGTCCCCGTATTTCCGGACGGTCTCCAGCCCGATTTTGCTATTTTTGTAGTTTTCCATCCGAACCTCCTGCGCTGTGCCCGCCGATCTGCGCATTGCGCTGGCGCATGGTGGCACCGTCCTCGTAGCTGCTGGCTTTCAGCACGGCGTTTTTGCCGTACTTATTCTTGATGCCCAGCATGGCTTGCTGAAGTTTTTTCTCCTTCTCCAGCTTCTTGGTGTCGGTGAAAAAGTCCACCTGATAGATGCCCTCGTCCGGCGTGACCTTGTTGGCGTTGATGGTGATGCGCCGCACCGTCAGTGCCGGGTCGGTGATGCGCTCAAACAGCTTTGCGCTTTCGTTGATGAGGGTGCTGCCCAGATTGGTGGGGGCATCGAACCGGACGGTGCCATGTGCCGCCTTGGGGATGATTCTGCCGTAGCGGTCGGTCTGGGTCAAGCCACGGTAGCCGCCGTTGTCCACGTTCTCCCGGTCGTAGCCTATCTCCAAGGTGATGGATTCCGTCACCAGCTTCTTTTCCGTGAGCCGGAACATCAGAATCTCTGCCATTTCCCGGACAATGAGCTTGGCCTTGTCGTTGGGGTAGGGGCAGGTCAGCACCTGCCCCTCGCTGATGCTGTTGGTGCTGGGCTTGTAACTTTTGATCTCAGCCATACCGCAGGGCTCATAGCCCCATGCGTGGTCGATGAGAATTTCCGCATCCACACCAAAAATCTCATACAGACGATCTTCCCCGTGGATGGAAAACCGCGCCAAGTCTCCCATCGTATAAATGCCGTGAGCTTCCAGTTTTTTCACCGTGCCGGGGCCTGTCATCCAGAAATCCGTCAGAGGGCGGTGGTTCCACAGCAGATACCGGTAGGACTGCTCGTCCAGCTCTGCGATGCGGACACCATCTTTGTCTGCCGGGATGTGCTTTGCCACAATGTCCATGGCCAGCTTTGCAAGGTAGAGGTTGGTGCCGATGCCTGCCGTTGCGGTGATGCCGGTGTTATACAGCACCTCCCGCACCATAGTCATGGCAAGCTCGTGGGCGCTCATGTGGTAGTAGGGCAGATAGCCTGTCACATCAATAAAAACTTCGTCGATGGAGTAGGGGTAGATGTCTGCCGGGGACACATACTTTAAGTAGGTCTTGTAGATCCGGGTGGAAACGTCCAGATACCGCTGCATTCGGGGCGGCGCAACGATGTAGCTCAACCCCAGCGCCGGGTCTGCGTTCAGGGCGTTGGCATCAAAAGAGGTTCTGGCAAAGTGGTATTTGCCGTCCTCTCCCCGGGCCGCCTTTTTCTGCCGGATGGCAGTCTGCAGCCGATGGGCGTTGACTTCCCGGACCCGCTGGACGGCTTCAAACAGCCGCGCTCTGCCGGGTATCTTATATGCCTTTAAGGAGGGCGACACCGCAAGGCAAATGGTCTTTTCGGTGCGGGATGCGTCTGCCACCACCAGATTGGTGGTCAGAGGGTCGAGATGGCGGTCTACGCACTCCACCGAGGCATAGAAGCTTTTCAGGTCGATTGCCAGATAGGTGCGCTGCGCTGCCATACTTCAGCCCTCCTTTGCACGAGATACAACTATTTATCTTATTATAATCAATTCTTGCACTGTTTTCAAGATAGTCTGGCTATTTTGTATGTAATCCAGACAACAAAAAAGAGTGGCAGTATTTCAAAGTAAACACTGTCACTTTTTCAGGGACTGCTGTGAATGCTAATATATACTTGAGCCACTTTTCTGCAAAAGCTGCTGCCTTGTTTAATATAAGATCCCTCGAAACGTGATGTTCCTGCTTGCCCAGATAGCGAGAATCAATATAGACAGTCGCCCTGCGATGCGGTATACTCGAACCAGATCAACATTTTCAGGAGGAAAATCATGGCAGGAGAAAACAACAAGGTCGTCATTGTTACCGGAGGAAGCTCCGGCATCGGACGGTGCACGGCATCTGCTCTGAAAGAGAATGGCTGTATCGTCTATGAGTTCAGCCGCAGGAGTATCCCCATGGAGGGCATCACCCATCTGTCTGTCGATGTGACCGATGAAGACACTGTCACCGCCGCTGTGCAGCAGGTCATCCAAGAGGAGACCAAAATCGATGCAGTGATCAACTGTGCAGGTTTTGGGATCTCCGGTGCGGTGGAGTTTACGTCCATGGAGCAAGCCAAAGCACAGTTTGATGTGAATTTCTTCGGAACGGTCAATGTAAATAAAGCGGTTCTTCCCTTCATGCGCCGTCAGGGGAAGGGGCATATTGTGAACATCAGCTCTGTTGCTGCCGTAGCACACATTCCGTTCCAGACCTTCTACTCTGCAAGCAAAGCCGCTGTTTCTTCTTACTCCTATGCACTGGCAAACGAAGTCAAGCCCTACGGCATCCATGTTACCGTCGTAGAATTGGGCGATATCTGCACCGGGTTTACAAAAGCACGTCAGAAAAGTATTCTCGGCGATGATGAATATGGCGGGCGCATCTCCCGGAGCGTCAGTCAGATGGAGCACGACGAGCAAAACGGCATGGACCCGGCAGACATCGGACGGTACATCGCCAGTATTGCGGAGAAAAAGAACCCGGCCATCGTTTATGTTGCCGGTGCACAGTATAAATTCCTGAGCCTTTTGTGCAAGCTCCTGCCCGCTGCAGCACGCGGAAAGATCGTGGGGAAAATATACGGGTAACAGGCGCATTGCTCTGCAAAACTGCTATATAAACCAAAAAATCCGCCGAGGATGCCTCCCAACTGGGAAAGCTCCTCGGCGATATTTGTTTATCGGGTCTGGATTTTCATTGTAAAAGAGGATCTGTAACGCCGCCCGCAGGCGGCACGCTCTATTCCACCGATGATTCCTGAAGCCAGCCTTTGCGCAGCTGTTCCAGTGCGTGGGTCTCGAGCCTTGAGACATAACTCCTGCTTATCTGGAGCAGCTGTGCCGTTTCCAGCTGGGTCAGGGGCGGCTGACCCGCCAGCCCGTACCGCAGCAGGATCAACTTGCGCTCCCGGGCAGGCAGGCCCTCGATCAGCCTGTGCAGCCGCCGGGCCTCATCCTGCCGCTCACAGGCATCCTCCATGCAGAAACCGTCCTGCAGCACATCAGAAAGGGTCAGCGCGCTGTCTTCCTTCCCCGCCTCCAGTGTTTCCTGCAGCGAAACGACCACGCCATTTCTGCGCTCCCTGCGAAAATGCATCCGCAGCTCATTCTCAATGCATCTGCTGGCATAGGTCGCAAACCGCGCCTTGCGGGTGGTGTCAAAGGTATCCACGGCCTTCATCAGCCCAATGGTTCCAATTGAGATCAGGTCCTCCTGGTCGCCGGGCTGGGCGTAGTATTTTTTTGCCACATGGGCCACCAGCCGCAGGTTATGCCGGATGATCTTTTCCCGCGCACTCCTGTCCCCCGCCCGCAGGGCCGCAAAGGTTTCGATCTCCTCCCGCGCGCTGAGCGGCTTTGGGAAACTCCCCGCTTCCAGATGCAGCGCCAGCACCAGAAATTTTGTAGCGAAAAATTGCAGCAGCGTTAATAGCATACACAGCACCCCCTGGTGCTACTGTATGCTGTTGGAAGATCACAAAGTATTCCTCCGGAATCCGGAGCGTAGGGATGGCATTCTGCAATTTCTCTGCGGGCTTGCTCGTATTAAAAATAAGGAACCGAATTTTGTTGGTAAAACGGAGGAACCATTATAAAAAACATCTGCTGCCCCTTTGCCGGACGTAACAGTCTCCGGCGCGGGACAGCAGATGTTTTTCTTTTTACGATACAGTCAGATTCACTCCGCAATGGGCATGGTCTGGTAGAACCAGTCCTCAATGGCCTTGCGGGTCCGGGCGAAGAACTGCTTCACCGGGCAGGCAGCGTCGCGGGCTTCCTGCTCCAGATCCGTGCCTGCGGAGAAATTGCGGATGACGGTATAAGCCACCGACTGCGGCGGCAGCGACATCATCACGGCAGGGTCGTGCACCACACAGATCTGCTCCCCTACTGCGAGGGTAGCAGGGTCAGAGGTGGTCTTTTCGTCATGGTCCTGCCACTGGGTGCGCTCAGTGATCACCATTTCATAGGTCTCCTGCCCCTCTGCAGTCACCAGTACAGACTCCACTGTACCGTCCGCAGCGCGGCTGATCTCTTCTACCGTACCATAGTAGTAGAGCCGCTCCGAAAACAATGCCGAGGCAGCGGGCAGCGCGCTGACACTGAGCAGCAGCACTGCAAGCAGACAAAAGAACGAGCGATAGGTCTTTTTCATAAAAAGCCTCCATTTTTCATGTTGAAGCGGAGCACCCGCCGCATGGCGCTCCCGGATGCCTTATTCTAACACAACTCTTGTCGGATTTCTATATCCAGGCTTAACCGGCGGAAAAATATCGCAGAGGGCGGCCAATGATCACGTCCTTTTCCCGAAAAAGGCAAGCCCGGAAGGCACACAGACCTTCCGGGCTTGCACTTTTGGCGATGCGCTGTGCGCATCTCAGACTACTTTACAGCTGGCAGGCAGTATCGTAGCCGGTACGGATGGCGTTGGAGATATCCGCAGCCTTGCCTGCGGCATCGCCGATGGCATACACCGGGATATTGGCATTTTCCAGCGCAGCAGCGTCAAACTCATTGGAGCGTGCGCCCATGGCCAGCACGATGTAATCGCAGGGGATGGTCACCTCTGCGCCGTCCTTGTTCTCACAGACAACGGCATCCATGCGGAACTCCTTGACCTTGTGGCTGGGGTACTGCTCCACACCGTAGGTCTTGTAGTTTTCCAGCAGGGTAGGCAGAATGGTGGTGCTCTCGCCTGCTGCGATCTTGTCCATCATCTCGATGACAGACACCTTGCAGCCCCGGGCAGCCAGATACTCTGCGGTCTCGCAGCCCACCATGCCGCCGCCAATGACAGCCACCGTGCCGTACACCTGCTGCTCACCGGCCAGCACCTTCCAGGCATCGGCCACGTTCACGCCGTCAATGCCGGGGATGCGGGGCGCTGCGCTGTGGGCACCCACAGCGTTGATAACAGCCTCAAAACCGGCTTCCTTCAGCTGCTCTGCCGTGCGGGTCTGTCCCATGCACAGGTGCACCCCGGCATTGCAGACCGCGCGGATCAGATCCTGTGCGGCGCGGCGCATCTCCTCCTTGCGGGGAGGCACGCAGGCGATGTTCAGCTGACCGCCCAGAGAGGTGGACTTTTCAAACAGGGTCACATCGTGACCGCGCAGGGCTGCCACACGGGCAGCTTCCAGACCGGCAGGGCCGCCGCCCAGAACAGCCACCTTCTTTTTCTGTGCGGCAGGCTGGATGCTGCGGCTGTTCTCATAGCCATTTTCGGCATTGAGCACGCAGGACAGGAACTGGCGGTTCTGGATGGCATCGGTGCAGCCCTTGTTGCAGCTGATGCAGCGGCGAATATCGCAGGCCTTACCGGCAGCGATCTTTGCGCCCCAATCAGGGTCTGCCAGCAGCGGACGGCCAACAGCCACCATATCAGCCATGCCGCTCTCGATGACACGCTCTGCCATCTCGGCATCCACGATACGGCCCACGGCGCTGACCGGCACGTTGACAGCCTTTTTGATGTCCCCGGCGATCCTGACAAAGAAGCCGTAGGGCTGCACACCCATGGGAGGAATGGTATCGGCCATGTTGCCGGTGTGGTTGGCCTGGGCAACATGGAACATATCCACGCCGTCCTCCACCAGCCACTGGGCAAACTGTACCGCATCGGCCTCGTCGATGCCGCCCTTGCCCCGCTGCGGGGTGACGATGGACAGCTTGTAGTCGATGATCATCCCCGGCACAGCCTTGCGGATGGCCCGGGTCAGCATCCGGGCAAAGCGGACCCGGTTCTCCAGACTGCCGCCGAACTTGTCGGTGCGGTGGTTCATCCGGGTGGAGCACAGGCAGCCGTTCAGGCGGTCGCCGTGGATCTGGATCACGTCCACACCGGCCTTCTGGGCACGCACCGCGCAGGCGCACATCTTATCGATGATGGACATCAGCATCTCCTCGCTGGCCTCATCGGTAAAGAACATCATGTCGTGATGCAGGCGCTGACGCATCTCGTCAAACTTCTTCTGCATGAACAGGCTGTTGATGGCATCCACGTCGTACTCCGGGTGGAAGATCTGGACACCCAGCTTGGCACCATAAGCGTGGACGCTGTCGGCCAGCTCCTTGAAGGCCGGGATCTGGCTGTCGTCAAACAGCTTGGGGGTAGGAGAAAAGCTGTTGATGGGTGCCACATCGCCCAGAACGATGTAACCCACGCCGCCCTTGGCCAGGCGGGTGTAAAAGCCCATGTCCTGCTCGCTGATCATGCCGTTCTTCTCGTAGCCGGTGGTCAGCGGGGGGAACATGATGCGGTTCTTAAAGGTCTGTCCGCCCACAACAATGGGCTGCAGGATCATGTTTTCCATACAAATGCCTCCTTACAGATGTGCTTTGATGAATGCGGCGGTCTTTTCCTCCACGGCGGCACGGGCGGTCAGCGTGGCAAAGTTGTGTCCGCCGCCTGCAATGGTGTCCACCTCAGGTGCGGTGTACCCCTCGGCATAGCGGCTGCAGGTGCCCTCGTCCACCAGACGGTCATCGTCGGCCCGCAGCAGAAGCACCGGGCCGTTGTAGCCCTTGGCCTCGGTAAAGGGATCGGGGTGCTTGGCCATCTCATAGTTGAAGGCCATCTTGTAGCACAGACCCTCCATGTCGGCGTAGTCCTTGCCGGTCTGGGTCACACCGTCGGCGCGCTGGGCGCAGCCGAACCACATCCCTGCGCCCGGGCACAGCAGGATCAGGCCGTGGGGCTGGATCACCGGAGCGCAGGAGGCAGCAATGTAGCCGCCCATGCTCTGGCCGGAGAGGAACATCTTTTCGCTGTCCACATAGGGCTGCTGGGCTGCCCATGCAAAGATATCCTGTGCATCGGTGTGCAGGCCGTCGAAGCTCATATCCTCGAACTCGCCGTCGCTCTCGCCGTTGCCGTAGAAATCAAACCGGGCGCTGCCGATGCCCTGCGCTGCCAGAGCGCGGGACAGGTGGGTATACATGGATTTGTAGCCGCTGCAGCTGCCGGCAAAGCCGTGCAGGTGCACCACAAAGGGTACCTTACCCTCGGTATCGGGCAGGGTCACGATACCGCGCAGGGTGTGGCCATTGCGGTTTTGAAACTGGACCTGTAAGATCTTCATTTACTTGCTCTCCTTTGCGGCACGGCGGCTCTTCAGCTCTGCCAGCATCTCGGCCGTCTTCTGCTTGGTCAGGGGGTAGACGAAGAACAGGATGGCCACTGCAATGCCGTAGCCCAGGAAGTAGATGCCGGTGTAGCTCTTCCAGATGGCGTTCACAACACCTGCGGTCTGCACAGCGCCTACAGTGACGTTGTAGCCGATGGCACCCAGCACAAAGCTGGACAGGCTGCCGGAGATGGCGCTTGCGAGCTTGCGGAAGAAGGAGTAGGTGGAGTAGACGATGCCCTCATTGCGCTCGCCGGTCTGCAGCTCATGGTAGTCGATGGCATCGTTGACCATGGCCCAGATCAGCACCTGCATACCGGAAGCGCCCAGATAGCAGATACCGTTGATGACGATGAAGGCCACAGGGTTGTGGACAGGGAAGAAGAACAGGATGCCGAACACGACGGCGGCAAAGCCTGCGCCCATGCAGCACCACTCCTTCTTGCCAAACTTGTTGGCCAGAGGCTGGGTGATGGCAAAGGACAGCACCGCATACAGCACGCTGAGCATACCGGAAACGGCCTGGATCTTGACGTTGCCGAAGAAGTCCTTGTACAGGTAGGTGTTCAGGCCGTTGACCACGGATGCGCCGATCATGCCGGTCAGGCTGAAGAACATCACGCCCAGCAGGGCTTTGTTGTGGGAGATCTCCTTGAGCACGTGCAGGTAGTTCAGCTTTTCGCCCTGCGGACGCTCGGGCACTTCCACACGCTCCTTGCACCACACGCAGGTGATCTGCAGGCACAGCAGACCCAGCATGGCGCAGATGCAGGCCAGCATCAGGAAGCGGCCAGCCACAGGCTGGTTGTCCACATACAGGAACAGGGGGCCGACCATGACCATGACGGTCATAAAGATGGTGCCGCCCAGGCTGCGGTAACGGGACAGGGCGGTGCGCTGGCTCACATCATCGGTCATCACGCTGGACAGGGTGCCGAAGGGCACGTTGACGCAGGTGTACAGTGCCTCATACAGCACATAGGTGATGAACATGTAAGCCAGACGCAGGCCGTAGTTGATGTTGCCCACATTGACAAAGCCCAGCACGCACAGCACTGCCATGGGGAACGAGAAGGCGCGGATCCACGGGATGAACTTGCCGCCCTTGGTGGCCTTGCGGGAGTCCACGATAGCGCCGATGATGGGGTCGTTGACGGCATCCCAGATCTTGGTGATCAGCAGCAGAATACCCACATGGAAGGGGTTGACCTGCAGGATCAAGGTGTAGAAGATCGACAGATACATGGCGCGGTACTGCTCCGTGAAGCAGCAGCCCAGATCGCCCAGTGTATAGCCGATCTTGTCCTTCATGGAGAAGGGCCGAACGGTCTTTTTCTGGTCCATTGCGTTTTATCCTCCTTAAAAAACAGATGAAACCACGAGGCTTTTCACACAAGCCTCTTCTCTTCGATTGCATTATACGTTAATTTTGCGTCAAAGCATATCCAAAAAATGATTGAAAACTATCGCAAATTGATGTATTATGCAATTATGACAGTTGTACTTTTCAGTTGTGTACAACAAACTGTCGCATCTGACAGTTCCACGGAGGGAATTTTGGTGAATTATACAGCCAAACGTTATCTTTTCAAACAAAGCACTGTTCGGGAATTTTTTTCGGGCGCGTATTATGACCTGTTTCTGGTCATGCGGGGCAGCGGTGTGTTCCGGTGCAGCGAGGTGGTGCTGCCCGCCCAGCAGCAGAACCTGATCATCCTCAAGCCCGGGCAGGGCGGCAGGCTGGAATATGCCGGAGCCTACGGCCCGCTGGAGATCATCCGGGTGCAGCTGTCCCCCCAGATGCTGGCGCAGTTGTCGGATGAGGACACCGACTTTGAAAAGAGCTTCAACGTGGTGCCCTTCCGGCAGGTGGCCGTCCGGCCGGACAGCCAGATCTATATGCTGCTGAAAAATCTTGCCCGGAAGCTGCTGGTGCTCCCCCAGGAGTGCAGTCAGTTCGGCGCGGCCGCGTTCGAGCACGGCATCCTGCAGATGTTCGTGGTATTGGCGCTGCGTGCCTGCATCCATGCCGAATTCCACACTGCTTCGGTCAGCCGCCACCACCTGATGCTGGATGAGGTATTCCTCTTTATTCAGGCGCACCTCACCGAGGAACTGACGCTGGAGCGTCTGGAAAAGGAGTTTTTCGTTTCCCGGGAGCACATTGCCCGGGAGTTCAAGCGCCAGACCGGCCAGACCGTGCACCGCTACATCGTAAAGGCGCGGCTGGACCGCTGCTGCGCCCTCATTGAGCAGGGCCTGCCCATCACCGAGGTGTACAAGACCAGCGGCTTTGGGGGCTATAACCACTTTTTTCGCGCCTTCAAAAAGGAGTACGGTATGACCCCCAAGGAATATTTCAGCACCACCCGGCAGGATGCCCGGGGATGAGCCTTTGCAAAAGAAGTCCCGGCTGCAATTTTTGTGCAGGCTGAAACGTATTTTATATAAAACGGCAGCTGCCGTTTTTCAACGAACGATCTCCATTGCTGACAGGAGGGAAGCTCTATGAAACTTTCTGCTGATTATCGTGCCCTTGCGCTGGATGCCCTGCGTGGCAGATGGAAGACAGCTGTTCTGGCCGGACTGATCGCCAGTGTGCTGGGTGCCAACATCGTGAGCAGCTCAGACAGGATCATCTCCAACATGAGCCGGAACACCAACGGCGACACCCCGGGTTTTGCCGGGCTGTTTTCCACCGGCAGCGGCGGTGTGCTGGCGGTTCTTGTGGTCTGCATCCTTGCCTGGGCAGTGTTCACCTTTATCGTGAGCGGTGCGGCGCGGCTGGGCTACGCCCGGTTCAACCTGAACCTTGCAGACGGCAGGGACGCTGCCCTTTCCGACCTCGCTTCCCAGAAGCACCGCCTGTGGGATGGCTTCTGCATGAATTTCCTGCAGGGGCTTTATGTGGCGCTCTGGTCACTGCTGCTGTTCATTCCCGGCGTGTTAAAAGCCTACAGCTACGCTATGACCCCCTATATCATGGCCGAGCACCCCGGCCTGACGGCCAACGAAGCCATCACTGAATCCCGGCGCATCATGGACGGCAACAAGTGGCGGCTGTTCTGCCTCGATCTCAGCTTTCTGGGCTGGGAACTGCTCTGCACCCTGCCCATGCTGATCGGTTTCTCTCTCGTCTTTGCCTTCACCCACTCGGCGGATACGGTCCTCGTTCTGCTGATCCTGCTGTCCATCCCGCTGAGCGCCGGCTTCTTCTTTCTGCACCCCTACGAAGAAGCGACCTGGGCGATCTTTTACCGGGATATCACCGCCGCACCTTCTGACACCGAGGAAATCTGAGAATGAAACATACCGCCTGCTATCACCTGCCCGGACTGTTCGAGTTCTACGAGCTCTACCGCCTGTTCCTGCCCCTGTTCTGGGAGCACCGGGAATATTTTTATGACTGGTGCGAGATCGGCTCCATCTACGGCGCGCCGCCGGATTGCATCTGGGGCGGGGGCCGCGTGGAGGCTGGGGAACACTCCCCCGCCGAGGTTCTGGCCCTGACCCAGGAATATGGCATCTCTGCCCGGCTCACATTCAGCAATTCCCTGCTCCGCCCGGATCACCTCTCAGACCGGAAATGCAACGCCGTGTGCCAGCAGTTTGCCCAGCGGGGCACTGTGCAGAATGGGGTCATCGTCCACTCCGAGCTGCTTTTGAACTACCTGCAGCAGCATTACCCGGAGCTTTACCTGGTATCCTCCACCACCAAGGTCCTGACAGATTTTCAGGCGTTTCAGGCAGAGGTCCGGCGGCCAGAGTTCCGGTATGTCGTGCCGGACTTCCGGCTGAACAAGGCCCTGGATGCCCTGGATACGCTCTCCCAGCCCGAAAAGGACAAGGTAGAGTTTCTCTGCAACGAGTGCTGCTGGTTCGGCTGCACCGAGCGCAGGCGCTGCTACGAAGCCGTCAGCCGCAAAAATCTGGGAGAGGTCTGCGAACATCGGTGCACCGCCCCCGGCGCGCAGAAGGGCTACCGCTTTTCCAAGGCGATGGAAAACCCCGGGTTCATCGGCACTGCGGACATCCGGGAGCGCTATCTGCCGTTGGGCTTTTCCAATTTCAAGCTGGAAGGGCGCGGGCTGGGCAGCGCGCTGGTGCTGGAGTTTCTGCTCTATTATCTGACCCGGCCGGAGTATCAGATCCACGTCCGGGAGGCGATCTATCTGGACAACATGCTGGATCTCTTTTGAGGGTTGCACCACCGGCGCAGTGTGGTATAATCAGCATAACAGAGCTCCCGCATGCGGCGCTCTGTTCCGTCCAATCCAAGTCAGGAGGAGATCGTTATGGAATTCACTCAGCTTATTGCACAGCGGTATTCCTGCAAAAATTTTGGTGCAGGCAAGGTAGACGCTGCAGCACTCCACACCATTCTGGAAGCCGGTCGGCTGGCACCCACCGCCAAGAACACCCAGGAACAGCGCATCTACGTCGTTCAGTCCGAAGAAGGGCTGGCAAAGATCGATGCTGCCACTCCCTGCCGCTACGGTGCACCCGTCTGTCTGGTGGTCGCCTATGACAAGAACCACACCTTTACTTACCCCGGCGAGCGGATGAACTCCGGCGTGGAGGATGCCACCATCGTGGCCACCCACCTGCTGCTGGGCGCTGCCAATGCAGGCGTAGACAGCTGCTGGGTCAACTTTTTTGATCCGGACAAGCTGGCAAAAGCGCTGGGTCTGCCCGAAAACGAGGAGATCGTGATGCTTCTTGACCTGGGCCACGCTGCTGAAGGTGCAGGCCCCCTGCCCAACCACAGCTCCCGCAAGCCTCTGTCTGAAACCGTCACGTTCCTGTAACATCACAGGAATGCAAAAAAGCCCCCGCACGTTGGTTTTCCGGCCAACATGCGGGGGCTTGTGTTTTATTCCGGTTTTCAGTTCTGCGGGTGGACGATATCCCGCCAATCCAGATCTCCACGCTCCAGACCGTGGATGAGCACCTCCGCGGTGGCGATGTTGGTGGCCAGCGGGATGTTATGCACATCACACAGGCGCAGCAGGGTCATCTCGTTGGGTTCGCTGGGCTTTGCGTTGATCGGATCGCGGAAGAACAGGAGCAGATCGACCTCATTGCAGGCAATGCGGGATGCGATCTGCTGATCACCGCCCTGAACACCTGCCAGAAAGCGCTGGATCTGCAGACCCGTTGCCTCGGAGATCAGCTTGCCGGTGGTACCCGTAGCCACCAATTTATGCTGGCTCAAAATCCGGCAATACGCCGTACAGAACTGAACCATCAGCTCTTTTTTGGAGTCATGCGCAATCAGTGCAATCGTCATCGGTCAACCTCTCCTTTGTTTTGCCAGTGGGCATTTTCTTGCATATATCATAGTATCACAGTTTCCGTTCTTTTACAACCGTTTTTTAGACAAACTTCATACTTTTTTCGAAAAAAAGCGCCAGAATTCACCAAAAGCAGTGTTTCAGCGTTTTATCCTTCTTCAATTGTCTAAAGCGTCCTGCCCGGCAGGTGCGGTCTCCTGAGCAGCATCCGTGGTGCCTGCGGCGGGGTCTGTGGCCGTATCCGCTGCCGTATCCGTGCCGGTTTCGGTCTGGGCGGGGGCAGTCTGGTCAGCGGGGGTGCTGTCTGCGGCGGTTTCCTGCTTGCCGATGGTGCCATCCTCATTCAGGGTACCATCCTGCATGGCAAAGTAGGCATTGGCAATGTCCACCACCAGATCGCCGGTTCGGGCACCGTAGCCGCCGTACTCAATGGTGATGCCAATGGCGATCTGCGGGTCATCGGCGGGCAGATAGGCCACCATCATAGCGTTCAGGTAGTGCTTGCCCGGGGCGTAGGTCTCACTGCGCTGAGGGGTGCCGGTCTTACAGGCAATGGCAATGGGGTAGCTGCTGATCTTGCTGTTGGTAATGGTGCTGGGCACCTGCCGCATCCCCTGCCGCACCAGCTCAAAGGTGTTGCCGGTGCCCTCGATGATATCCATCACCTCGGGCTGAGTCTCGCTGATCACCTCGCCGGTGTTGGAATCCAGGATCGCCTTGACAAAATGAGTGCGGTAGCGGGTTCCGTTATTGGCCAGCGTTGCAGCATAGGTGGCCAGCTGGATGGGCGTGACCACCGTATTACCCTGACCGATGGCTGCCTGAACGTCCAGTGACTCCATATAGTTGGAGTCGTTCTTGGAGGTCAGGTGGCCCACAGCCTCGCTGACCTCCACACCGGTGTGCTGACCCAGGCCCAGCTTATAGGCGTAGGCATCGTAAACATCACTGGTCAGGCGGCGGCCCACATCATAGAAGAAAACGTTGCAGCTCCACTTGATGGCCGTGACCACATCAATGTTGCCGCTGTGGCCATGGCGGGTGCAGCGGGGGCTGTACCCTTTATAAAAGGTGTACACGCCGTTGCAGAACACCGTGGAGTACTGGTTGATGAGCCCGGAATCCAGCGCAGCCACTGCCACGGCAGGCTTGAAGGTGGAGCCGGGGGTGTACAGGCCCTGCAGCGCCCGGTTGAACAGGGGCAGGCTCTCGTCCGCGCTGTACTCGCTGTACTGGGTGGCATACAGGTTCTGGTCAAAGCTGGGGTAATTGGATGCGGCCAGCACGCTGCCGTCCTTCACATCCAGCACCACAGCGGCACCGGCGGCGGCTTTCATGCTGCCGGTGTTGTAGACCCGGTTGATCATGTCGATATTCTCGGCCAGTGCCTTGTCCACCGCCTTCTGGAACCGGCTGTCGATGGTCAGCTGGACGGTGTGGCCCGGCTCGGGCACAGTGGTCAGGGCCGTATCCACAATCACACCATCGGAGTTGCGGGTGATGGTCTCCACGCCATCCTTGCCCCGCAGTTCGTCCTCATAGGCCGATTCCAGGCCCGAGATGCCGATGATGTCGTTCATGTTGTAGCCTTTTTCGCGCAGGGGGTAGGTGGTCTGGCCGTTTTCATCGGTCACCTTCCACTTTTCAGCGGTGATCTTGCCCACCCGGCCCAGCACATGGGGCAGCACCGTGGATTGCTCATAGCTGCGGGTACTCGTTTCCACGATCTCCACACCCGGCAGCGAAAGGCTGTGCTCCTTGATGGTCGCCACGGTGACCTCGCTGACGTTTTCCGCCATGATAAAGTTGTTCACATTGGAAAACGCCTGCAGCTGCATCTCATAATGGATGCCGCCCAGCGTGCGCTGCCAGCTCAGCGGATAGCTGGCAAGGTCGTAGTCCTCCACCAGCTTCTCCATCACATCATTGGCCGTTGCATACTGCTGTAAACCAAGATTGTCCTTCATGGCGGCAAGGGCTTTCTGATCCTTGGTGCTGCCATCTTCGGCGGTAAAGGTATAATTGCCCGCTGCATCCGGCTGGCTGATGAGCAGAGTATCGTTCCAGCTCTCACCGTTGGCACGCAGCAGCTCGACGATCTTCTGGAGCATCCCGTCCAGATCTTCGTCTCCCATCAGCAGCTTGTTGAGCACCACGTTGTAGCCCGTGACGCTGGTGGCAATGCGCTCCCCCCGGCTGTCCACAATGTCACCGCGTGCCGCCGTGACCGTAAACTTGTAGTCGGTGGTGTTGGTGGCCTGGGATTTGAAATCGTCCCCGTTGACCAGCTGCAAAAAGATGAGCCGCAGCCCATACAGCAGCATGAGGACGCAGGCAGCGGCAACCAGAACACGCATCCGCCGGATGGCGGTTTTCCGTTCTTCTTGGTTCATGGATTCTCCTTCCGGCGCGGGATGCGTTACACCACGCCGTTGTCGATCTTAAATTCTTCGTGGATGCGGCGCACGACCCCGAACAGAGGGAAGCAGACGGGCACCGAGAGCGCCGCCGTGGGCAGCACGAACCACAGCCAGCGGCTGGCCGCGCCGCTGTAACCGGGCATGTAGTAGAAAAACAGCCAGTCCAGCGTGAGCACCAGCAGGGCGGCAGCAGACGCAATGAGTGCAAAGTTGGCGGCCGAATTCTTGAAGTAGAGCTGCATCACCGCCGAAACGGCAAAGCAGAGCAGCAGCAGCTCCAGCGCCAGCATGCCCACGGTGCGCCCGGCCAGCCAGTCCCACATCAGGCCGCAGACCGCCCCAAAGACAGCCCCGGCGAACTCGCCCTCAAACACGGCGACCGCCAGCGCCAGCGGCAGCAGCCAGAGCGGCTTTACCGCCCCGAACTGGAACAGCCCGGGCGTGGTCTGCAAAACAGCGCAAAGAAGGCCCAGCAGCGCATAGCAGATCCATTTGACGATCTGGCCCCGGCTGCGTTTCCGACGTGATTCCATCAGGGTCCCTCCTCAGAAGCTGGTAATGATGAACGCATGGCGCACCGTGCGGGGGTCGGTGCCGGGCTTGATGACGGCAATGGTCGATTTGCCGCTGACCTCGGGCACCAGTTCCTGTACCACACCCACCAGCAGGTCAGCCGGGAACACCCCGCCCAGCCCGGTGGTGACCACCTGGTCGCTTTCCTCCGTCAGGGTGTTGCGCGCAAGGTTGGTCAGCACGCACAGGCCATCGGCAGCATATTCGGAGCTGCCGGTGACGATGCCGTTGTCACGGGTGCGGGATACCACGCCCGCCGCGTTGAAGTTGGGGTGAAGAATGGTCATCACCTTGCAGCTGGTGGGCTCAGCCTCCACCACCATGCCCAGCAGGTAGCCCTGATCACTGACCACGGCATCGTTGACGGCCACGCCATCCAGCGTGCCGCGGTCCAGCGTGAAGCCATAGAAAGAATCCAGCGGGTCACGGCCAATGACAAAGCTGGAAAGATAGCTCATCTCTGGCCGCTGGCTCTGGATGCTTTCCAGTGCCTTATAGGCCTGGTTCTCGGCCTTGACGCGGTCGTAATCTACCATCTGCTGACGCAGCTCGGCGTTTTCGGCCTTGAGCGTCTCATTTTCGGCCATCACGTCGTCGATGCTGGTGTATTTTTCCCACAGGGAGGCCACGCCGCCGCTGACCACAGCAGCCACTTTCTGGAATGGAGCAGCCGCCACGCTCAGCAGCTCCTGCGGAGCGGCAGTCAGGCGGCCGTTGGCACCGGCGTAGGCCATGATGCCCACCAGAAACACCGCGATGCCCACCAGGATCTTGAATTTCCAGGTATCGAAAAAATCTTTCAAGGGGTTTTCCTCCGATTGCAAAAGGGCGCGGACAGCCCAGAGCCGTCCGCACCCTCTGTTACATCGTTACATGTGAGCTCCATCGGTGTCCAGCACGTCGTGCAGAACATCCACATGATCCAGCACCGCACCGGCACCCTTGGCCACGCAATCCAGCGGGTCCTCCGCAACATGGACATCAATGCCGGTCTCGCTCTGGATCAGCTGATCCAGGCCCCGCAGCAGGGCACCGCCGCCGGTCAGGGTGATGCCGTGGTCGATGATATCGGCGCTCAGCTCAGGCGGGGTGCGCTCCAGGGTCTCCTTGATGGCGCTGGTGATCTTGACCAGGCACTCCAGCAGGGCCTCGCGCACATCCTCAGAGTGGACGACGATGTTCTTGGGCAGGCCGTCCACCAGGTTGCGGCCCTTGATCTCCATGGTCATCTCAGGGTCCATGGGGTAGGCAGAGCCGATCTCGATCTTGATCTGCTCGGCGGTGCGCTCACCGATGAGCAGGTTATACTTGCGCTTGATGAAAGCGATGATGGCCTGATCGAACATATCACCGGCCATCCGGACGCTGCGGGAGGCCACGATGCCGCCCAGAGAGATGACTGCGATCTCAGCGGTGCCGCCGCCGATGTCCACGATCATGCTGCCGGTGGGCTCGCTGATGGGCAGGCCCGCGCCGATGGCCGCGGCCATGGGCTCCTCAATGACCCGAACCTGACGGGCGCCGGCCTTCAGGCTGGCCTCCTTCACGGCGCGGCGCTCCACCTCGGTCACGCCGGAGGGGATGCAGATGACAACGCGGGGACGGAAGAACATGCTGTTGCCGCACACCTTCTTGATGAAGCGGCTGAGCATGTTGGCGGTGATGTCGAAGTCGGCGATGACGCCGTCCTTCAAAGGACGCACCGCCACGATGCTGCCGGGGGTACGACCGATGACCGCCTTGGCCTCGTGGCCGACGCTGCGCACCTCGTCATTTTTGGTATCCACGGCCACCACGCTGGGCTCGCGCATGATGATGCCCTTGCCCCGCAGATACACCAGGGTATTGGCGGTACCGAGGTCGATGCCGATGTCTTTGCTGAACATGTTGAATTTCTCCTTTTCCACACTCTATGAACGTATATGATGCGATAACGCAAATTTTTACTTCTATATTATAACCGCAAGCCCTCTGTTTCTCAAGCAAACGGGCGAAGTTTCGCATTTTGTTCAAAATTTTTGCAAAAGACGGGCCAGCCGGGAGACAGGTAGCCCCATGATGTTGTAGTAACAGCCCTCGATCTCCTCGCAGAAGAGGGCCGCGGCCCCCTGGATGCCGTAGCCGCCGGCCTTGTCGTAGGGCTCGTCGGTGGAGATGTAGGCCTCGATCTGCTCGTCGGAAAGCGGGAAAAAGCGCACCCGGGTGGTGGCGGTGAAGGTGTGGCTCTCGCCGCCGTGCCACACGCACACGCCGGTGTGGACATAGTGGTCCGACCCGGAGAGGGCTTTCAGCATCCGCCGGGCGTCCTCCTTATCCTTGGGCTTGCCGAACACTTTGCCGCCGCAGTCCACCACCGTGTCGCAGCCGATGATCGTGTCCTCGGGGTATTCCCGGGCCACCGTCATGCACTTGCCGAAGGCCAGGTTCTCGGCGGTCTGGCGGGGGTCGGCGGCGGTGAGGGCGCTCTCATCAAAATCGCTGTTCACCACCTTGAACTCGGTGGTGATGAGGCTCAAAAGCTCTTTGCGGCGGGGACTGGCGGAAGCAAGGATCAATGACATAACGAAACGCTCCTTCGGTTTATTTCAGATACGGGTGCGGGTGTAGGCGAAAATGGCCAGACTGATGGTGATGATCTGGGCCACGCTGATGCCCATGGTGAAGTTCAGGTCCAGCTTGACGACGGACAGGTCCAGCACCGGGTGGAAACCGATGCTCTGGGAGAAGGCCAGCCAGGAAAGGCCGGGGGTGCCGGCGGCGAGGCTGGCGATCATGGCGCCCAGCAAAATGCCGGAGAGAATGAAAAAGCAGAGAAGCAGTGTGCGTTTCAAAGCAATACCGTCCTTTCGTTGGTCACAGGCGGCCGGTGGAGCCGAAGCCCCCCTCGCCCCGCTGGGTCTCGTCCAGTTTTTCCGCGAAGGTGAAGGCGCAGCGGGCCACAGGCATGACCATCAGCTGAGCCACCCGCTCGCCGGGTTCCAGAGTGCAGGGCTCATCCGAGAGGTTCACCAGCCCCACCTGGATGGCACCGCGATAATCCGAGTCGATGACCCCCACCCCGTTGGAGAGGGTCAGTCCCCGCTTGACGGCCAGGCCGCTGCGGGCGCACACCAGCGCCACATACTCCGGCCCCGGCAGTTGGATGGCCACACCGGTGGGCACCAGCACCCGGCCCATGGGAGGCACGGTGAGAGGCGCGTCCAGCACGGCGAAGAGGTCCGCCGCCGCCGCGCCCGCCGTTGCGTATTCCGGGGTCTTCGCCCCCGGCAGCGTCAGGGTGTATTTCACGTTCATCTCGTTTCGTCCTTTCCGGCCCCGGGGGTCTTGAAATACAGCCCGCGGGTGAATTCCTCCGGCCAGGCCGCGCCCTTTTGCAGGGCGCTCAGCACCCGGGCGGCCTCGGCGGGGCTTTCCAGCGTGAACCAGGCAAGGCCGGCGTCCGCCGGGAGTTTTTGCAGCTTGTCCCCCATATAAAGGGGCACGGGATTGTAAATTTGCCGCACTCCCCCGCCGCAGCGCACCGGGAACTGCCGGCGCTTGCGGTCGGTGAGCAGGCCCTCCTTGTCGCAGTGGGCGCAGTCGGTGACGTTCTGCAGCGGGCAGGCCCGGGTGATCATCAGCGGCAGATGGCCGTACACGATGGCCCAGGTGGGCACGCCGGGGTCGATGGCCTCCATCTCGGCAAAGGGCGTCTCGGGGGAGACGGTGAGGGCGGTCAGGCCCAGGTCCTTCCAGCATAAGGCGGACAAGGGGTTGGCCACGTTGAGGCCGAAGCCGCCGTAGAGTTTCCAGCCTTTGGCCAGCGGCAGATGGCCGATGTTGTGGATCATCGCGCCGGCAAAGCCCGCGTCCTTCGCCTCGGCCAGGGCCTTGGCGGTGGCGGCTTCCATGCCGCCGAACACCACCCGGGGCGCTTCCAGCACCGTTTTGGCCCGCAAGGCTTCCGGCACTTCCCGCCAGCGCAGCAGGGGCAGGACGATGCCCTCAAGGCCCCCGGACAGAGGCTCGGGCAGCTGCTCCGGCCCTTCAAAGCGGGCCCAGAGCTGCTTTGCGCCCAGGGCGTGCCGCCGGGGCGCGGGCAGGCGGGCCGGGGCGCAGCTCCAGGCTTTCGGCGCGCTGCGCAGGGCCAGAAGCTGCTCCAGCACGGCGCGGCGGGCGTCGTTCCAGGCCGAGGCGGGCAGATAGCCCGGCTCGCCCTCAAAGTCCACGCGTTCGGAATAGAAGGGCGTGCCGCCGGTCTTGGCCAGGGCCTTTTCCACGGCGGGGCGCTGGTCCGCCCGGGCAGGCTCCATCGCCCCGGCCACCGGCACTTCGGCCCGGCGGCCCGCCCCGTCGGCGGCGGCCAGGGTGCAGCCGCGTTCGGTCACAGTGACCGTGAAGGCCACCGGCACCCGCTGGGCTTCCCGGCGGTAAAGCTCCCGGATGGCGGGCATGGCCGCCTTGCTGGCGGCGGTGTCCTCGGCGGTGCGAACGCCGAACATGGCGCCGCTGATCTTGCCCTCGATGTAGCCGTTGGTAAAGCCGGAGCGGGAGAACACATCCTGCAGCTGCTGTTTGTCGAACGCCTCCCCCGCAAGGCTCTTGCGGCAGGCGTTGACGGCGGCGGCCACATATTCCGGCCCCCGCAGCCGGCCCTCGATCTTGACGCTGGCCACCCCGGCCTCGGCCAGGGCGGCCAGGCTGCCCACGGCGCACAGGTCTTTCAGCGACAGATGGGCCGCGCCTGAGCCGTCCGCCGCGAAGGGCAGACGGCAGGGCCCGGCGCACTCGCCCCGGTTGCCGCTGCGCCCGCCCAGAAAGGCGCTCATGTAGCACTGGCCGGACACCGACATACACAGCGCGCCGTGGACGAACACCTCGATCTCGATGGGGCTTTCTTTGGTGATGGCGGCGATCTCGGCAAGGCTCAGTTCCCGGGCCAGAATGGCCCGCTCAAAGCCCATTTCCGCCAGCTGCCGTACCCCGGAAAGGGTGTGGACGGTGAGCTGGGTGGAGCCGTGAAGGGCAAGGCCGGGGGCCATCTGCCGGGCCAGGGCGGCGGTGGCCAGGTCCTGTACGATGAGGGCGTCCACCCCCGCCGCGGCGGCGGAGGCGATGGTGCCCGCCAGCAGGCCCAGTTCGCCGGAAAAGGCGGTGGTATTCACCGCGGCGTGGACGCGCACGTCCCGCGCGTGGCAAAAGGCCACCGCCTCTTTCAGCTGCTGTTCGTCAAAATTGCCCGCGGTGCGCCGGGCGCTGAACTGCTTGAGCCCCAGATACACCGCGTTTGCCCCGGCAAAGACGGCGGCCCGCAGGGCCTCGCCGTCCCCCGCCGGGGCCAGCACCTCCACCGAACGGCGAAGGCCGTATTTTTTCGCCAGGCCCGCGGCCTGGATGGGGTCCGGATGCCCGGTCATGCGCGGCTCTCCCGCAGGCGCTGCACTTCCTTCTGCAGACGCTCCACCTCGCGGCGGGCCTGCTCGGCGGCCAGCTTCGCCTTGGCGGCGTCCTCCAGATAGTCCTTGATCTGGCTGCGCATATTGTCTGCGCTGGAGGCGTTCTTCTGCAGCTCGTCCAGGTAGCCCAGGGCCACCACCACGGCGCTGGCCGCCACGCTGGCCGACGGGCTCTGGTTCATCAGCTCGTTCATGTCCTTGTCCAGCCGTTCGGCCAGAGACTGCACATACTCTTCGGAATCGGTGGTGGAGATCACATAATTGGACCCGCACACCGTCAGTTTTACTTTGTTCGCAGGCATGGTTTTCCCTCGCAATCGCATGATTCATATTCTAAGCCGCGCGGCAAAGCGCCGTGGGTTCTCTTTTATACGCTATTATAATATATTTCATGGGCACAGGAAAGCCCATTTTTCGAAATTCCGGCCCATTTTGTTCCCCCGGGGCGCGTTTTCGGTTTCCGGAAACGGATTTTTTCTTGAAACAGCCGCCAAAACTTGCTAAAATAAAGGAGCGTGTGAACCGCTTTTTTTACAGGCCGCACCGCCCTTTCCCGGCGGCCGAGCCTTTTATCCAACTCACAAGACAAGGGGAGATACATTTGGCAAAGTATACGAAACGGGAATTTGAGAAGCTGCTGAAAGACAAGCTGACCAGCGAGTACGGCGTCACGCTGGACGTGGCCAGCAACCAGCAGATCTACCGTGTGCTGGCGCTCATCGCCCGGCACATGATGAGCGACGGCCACAAGAAGTTCATCAGCCGCGCCTACGGCACCGGCGCAAAGCAGGTGTACTACCTGTGCATGGAGTTTCTGATGGGCCGCAGCCTGAAGAACAGCCTGTTCAGTCTGGGTCTGGCCGACGTGGCCGAGGCCGTTCTGGCGGACGCCGACATCAAGCTGGAGAACATCTACGACGAAGAGCCGGACGCGGGCCTGGGCAACGGCGGTCTGGGCCGTCTTGCCGCCTGCTACCTGGACGGCATGGCCACCACCGGCATCGCCGGCACCGGCTACTCCATCCTCTACGAGTACGGCATCTTCAAGCAGAAGATCGTAGACGGCTGGCAGCAGGAGAAGGCCGACAACTGGCTGCCCGGCGGCCAGGTGTGGCTGAAGAGCCACCCCGACCAGAGCATCGAGATCAAGTTTGACGGCGAGGTCGAGGAGAGCTGGCAGGGCAGCTTCCACCATGTGACCCACAAGAACTATTCCAGCGTCATCGCCGTGCCCAGCGACATGTACGTCCAGGGCTACGACGGGCAGGGCGTGGCCAAGCTGCGCCTGTGGCAGGCCAAAGCCCCCGACTTCGACATGAAGAGCTTCAACGCCGGCGAATACGGTAGCGCCATCACCAAGAACGCTTCGGCGGAGCTCATCAGCAAGATCCTCTACCCCAACGACAACCACATGGAGGGCAAGATCCTGCGTCTGCGCCAGCAGTACTTCCTGTCCGCCGCTTCCATCGGCGACATCTGCCAGAACCATCTGGCCCAGTTCGGCAGCCTGGACACCCTGCCCGAGAAGGCGGCCATCCAGCTGAACGACACCCATCCCACCCTGGCCATCCCCGAACTGATGCGCATCCTGCTGGACGAGTGCGGCTACGGCTGGGACAAAGCCTTCGACATCTGCCGGCGCACCTTCGCCTACACCAACCACACCGTGATGAGCGAGGCGCTGGAAAAGTGGAACATCGACATCTTCCGCACCACCCTGCCCCGCATCTACTCCATCGTGCAGGAGCTGGACCGCCGCTGCCGCGCCGACTTTGAGCGCGCCTTCCCCGGCGACCAGGGCAAGATCGACTACATGGCCATCCTGGGCGACGGCCAGGTGCGCATGGCCAACATCTGCTGCTATGTGTGCCACTCCATCAACGGCGTGTCCAAGCTGCACAGCGAGATCATCAAGGACAGCGTCTTCCACGACTACTACCTCTACAAGCCCCAGGCCTTCAAGAACGTCACCAACGGCATCGCCTACCGCCGCTGGCTGCTGGCGGGCAACCCGGCGCTGACCAAGTTGTTGAGCGACGTCATCGGCCCCGGCTTCAAGCATGATGCCTCCCAGCTGAGCCGCCTGGCTGCCTTCAAGGACGACAAGAAGGTGCTGGACGCGCTGGACGCCGTGAAGAAGGCCAACAAGGCGGAGTTTGCCGCCCATCTGAAAAAGACCACCGGCCAGGTCATCGACCCGGGCTCCATCTTCGACTGCCAGGTCAAGCGGATGCACGAGTACAAGCGCCAGCATCTGAACGCGCTGAACATCGCCGCCCAGTACCTGTATCTGAAGGCGAACCCCAACGCCGACGTGACCCCCAAGACCTACATCTTCGGCGCCAAGGCGGCCCCCGGCTACTACATGGCCAAACAGATGATCCGCCTGATCTGCAAGCTGGGCGAATACATCGACGCCGACCCCGCCGTGCGGGACATCCTGAAGGTGGTCTATCTTGAGGACTACAACGTCACCACCAGCGAGCGGCTGATGCCCGCCAGCGAGGTGAGCGAGCAGATCAGCCTTGCGGGCACCGAGGCCTCCGGCACCGGCAACATGAAGTTCATGCTGAACGGCGCCATCACCCTGGGCACCCTGGACGGCGCCAACGTGGAGATCGCCGACGCCGCCGGCATGGACAACGAGGTCATCTTCGGCATGCGCACCGAGGAAGTGAACGCCCTGAAGGCCATGGGCTACCATCCCAGCATGTTCGCCAACCGGGACGAGGTCACCCTGGAAGTGCTGAACTTCCTGGAGAAGGGCTGGAACGGCGAGGACTTCCACGAGATCGTGAACAACCTGCGCAATGTGGACACCTACATGGTGCTGGCGGACTTCGCCGACTACCGCCGCGCCCATACCGACCTTGCGAAGCTCTACGCCGACCGCACCCGCTGGAACCAGATGAGCCTGGCCAACATCGCCGGAAGCGGCGTGTTCAGCGCCGACCGTTCGGTCACCGATTACGCCAATAACATCTGGGGCGCACACCCTGTGAAATGATCTTTCTGCCCCCGGCGAGACCCGTCCGGGGGCATTTTTAAAACTTTCGGCAGATTCTCTTGCCAGAGGAGCGATCCCGTTGGACCATTTATTCAACAGTCTTGACAGCGCCTACAAGACCCCCCGCGGCGCGCTGCGGGCGGGCGAGCCTTTGCGGCTGGCGCTGACCATTCCCGAGCACTACGGCTTTGTGGAGCCGCGGCTGGTGCTCACCAAGGACGGCGGCAGCCCGGTGGAATACCGCATGGAGTTTGAGGGCTGTGTGGAGGGCGTGAACCGTTTCCACCTGACGCTGACGCTGGACGAGGCGGGCCTGTACTTCTACTACTTCGACCTCTATTCCGATTTCCGCAAGCTCTACCGGGGCGAGCTGGGCGAGGCGGTGCTCAGCTGGACGGCGGGCGCCTGCTGGCAGCTCACCGTCTACGAGGCGGACTTCGCCACCCCGAAGGCCCTGCGGGGCGGGGTGATGTATCAGATTTTCCCCGACCGCTTTTTCGAGGGCCACCCCCACACGGTGATGCCCTTTGCCGACCGGGTGTACCGGGCCAACAAGCAGGGCGAGCCCTACTTCTGGCCCAACGAGCAGGGCGGCCAGCTGAACCTGGACTACTTCGGCGGCGACTTTGAGGGCATCCGCCAAAAGCTTGGCTATCTGCAGGAGCTGGGCGTCACCTGGATCTACCTGAACCCCATCTTTGAGGCTCACGCCAACCACCGCTACAACACCGCCGACTATCTGAACGCCGACCCCCTGCTGGGCACCAACGAAGAGTTCACCGTGCTCTGCCGGGAGGCGAAAGAGAAAGGCATCCGCATCATTCTGGACGGCGTGTTCAGCCACACCGGCTCGGACAGCCTCTACTTCAACCGGGAGGGCCGCTACGGCCAGGGCGGGGCCTACCATGACCCGAACAGCCCCTACCGCAGCTGGTACGACTTCGACCGGAAATACCCCTGCGGCTACCGCAGCTGGTGGGGCTTTGAGACCCTGCCCGAAGTGAACGAGAACGACCCGGCCTACCGCAATTTCATCTGCGGCAAGGGCGGCGTCATCGACACCTGGCTGTCCCGCGGGGCCAGCGGTTTCCGGCTGGACGTGGCGGACGAACTGCCCGACGATTTCATCGAGGAAATTCGCAAGGCGGTGAAGGCCCACGGGCCGGACTGCTACCTGCTGGGCGAGGTGTGGGAGGACGCCACCACCAAGGAGGCCTACGGCGTGCGCCGCACCTATCTGTTGGGCAAAGGGCTGGACGGGGTGATGAACTATCCCTTCCGAAACGCCATCCTGGGCTTTCTGCGGGGCGACAGCACCCTTTCCTGCGCCGAGCAGCTCACCTCCATCTGCGAGCACTACCCCGCCCCGGCGCTGCACGCGCTGATGAACCACCTGAGCACCCACGACACCGAGCGTGTGCTCACCGCGCTGGAGGACGAACCGGCCCTCGGGCGGGACCGCTACTGGCAGAGCGGCCGGCGGCTGCCCAAGGCCAGGTACGATCACGGCATCCGGCTGGTGCGGCTGGCCTACGCCATGCTCTTCACCCTGCCGGGCGTGCCCTGCATCTATTACGGCGACGAGGTAGGCATGCAGGGCTACCGGGACCCCTTCAACCGGGCCTACTACGACTGGGGCTCCACCGAGAACCGTCTCAAGCCCCTGCTGCGCCAGCTGGCGCAGCTGCGCAAGGAGTGCGACGCCTTCTGGGAGGGAGAGTTCCGGGTGACGCGGGCGGACGGCGGCCTGTTGCAGTACCGCCGCACCGGCCCCACCGAGACCGCCGAGATCATCATCAACCGCACCCCGCGGCTGATGGCCACCCGGGCCCTTGGTAAAGTGACGGAGGTGGACCCCTTCGGCTTCACCGTGGTGGTGGAGGACACCGCGGCGGTGGCCGAGGCCGAGGCGCTCTGATTTTCAAAAACAGCAAAAGGCGGCCCGCCGGGAGTCCCGGCGGGCCGCTTTCTGTGTTTGTTTTATTCCTCGCCTCTGCCCCGGCGGGCCAGCACCTTGACGCTGCTGGCATACTCCGAGGGGGTCATGCCTGTGACCTTTTTGAAGTGGCGGGAGAAGTAGTGGATGGAGTTGTAGCCCAGCAGGGCGGCGATCTCGGTGAAGTTGTGGCTGCCCTGGCGGATCATCTCCTTGGCCTTCTGGATCTTCAGATTGCCGAAGTACTCCATGGCGCCGCCGCCGGTCTTTTCCCGGAAGACCTTCTGCAGGTAGCTGCGGCCCACCAGGTTGTCGCGGCAGATGTCGCTCAAGGTCAGCCGGCGCTGGATGTTGGCCTCCAGATACTGCTGCACCCGGGCCAAAAACTCGTTCTGGCTGCGCTCACGGATGAGGCTGGTGGGGCGGCTGACGGGGTTCTCGTCGCCCCGGCGCACCAGGCCCAGCAGCATATACTCCAGCGACACGCCGATGATCTGCTCGCAGCCGAAGGGCGCGTCCTCCCGCCGGGTCAGATGGGAGGTGAGGGGGTCGTCCAGCGGGGTGGAAAAGGCCGCGCCGGCCATCTCCACGATGCGCGCCAGCAGCACCCGCTCGTTGTCGCTCACGTTCACCACCCGGTGGCGGAAAAAGTCCATGGCAGGCCCGTCGCAGGCAAAGGAGATGATGACGATGTTGGGCGCACCGGTGCCGGTGGCCCGCACGTTGTGGAACTCGCCCGGCTCGTGGAAGATCATCTGGCCCTTTTTCAGCAGCTTCTCCTGGTCGCCGGCGGTGACGTACACCTCGCCCTTGTCGGCGTAGACCAGCTCCCAGAAGTCGTGGCTCTCGCCCACAAAGGCGTAGTCCGGCCCATACTCAAAATAGTGCACCGAATAGATGCGGTCGATGGCCAGGGGTCGCTCCAGTTCCAGCGGCGTGTATCCCATGCCCTGCCTCCTTATTGCCCTTTGGGGCGAAAATTGCGGATTCTGCCATTAGTATACCGCATTCGGGCCGATTGTGCAAACTTTTTCTGAAAAAATATACCTCTGCCCGGGGCTGTTCAACCGGCGCGGGCCGTGTTATACTGGGAATCAGCAAC
Source organism: Candidatus Allofournierella merdipullorum (assembly GCF_048426865.1). Taxonomy (NCBI): domain Bacteria; kingdom Bacillati; phylum Bacillota; class Clostridia; order Eubacteriales; family Oscillospiraceae; genus Allofournierella; species Candidatus Allofournierella merdipullorum. Next base: position 56,958 of record NZ_DBFNWJ010000058.1, on the reverse strand, counting down.
ATATTGTGAGGAGATTTTATGCTGCATACACTGCAAAACCGGTTCTACACCGACTGGGACTTCTACCGGCGGGTGCTGGCCATCACCCTGCCCATCGCCATCCAGAATGTCATCAACCTGGGCGTGAACATGATGGACATCATCATGCTGGGCCAGCTGGGCGACACGGCCATCGCCGCAGCAAACCTGGGCGGCCAGCTGTTCATCATCCTGAACGTCACCGGCTTCGGCCTGGCCAGCGGCGCGGCGGTGCTCATCGCCCAGTACTGGGGCAAGCGGGATATGCTGCGCATCCGGCAGATCTTCGCCCTCAGCCTGCGCTTTGCGCTGGGCGTGTCGGCGCTGTTCACGGTGCTGGGGCGGCTGTTCCCGGTGGAGATCATGCACATCTTCGCCACCGACGCCGACGTCATCCGGGAGGGTGCGGCCTATCTGGAATGGCTTTCGGTAAGCTTCATCTTCTACAGCTTCTCCAACTGCTACATCATGTGCCTGCGGGCGGTGGAGCAGGTAAAGGTGAGCATCGCGGTCTATTCCAGCAGCTTCTTCGTCAACGTGTTCTTCAACTACTGCTTCATCTTCGGCAAGCTGGGCGCGCCGGAGATGGGCGTGCGGGGCGCGGCCCTGGGCACCATCATGGCCCGCCTGTTCGAGTGCGCCGCGGTGCTGGTGTATATGTACCGCATCGAGCGCACGGTGCGCTTCACCCCGGGGTGCCTGCTGCGCCTGCGCAGCGGGCTGTTCGCCGACTATGTGCGCAACAGCGTGCCGGTGGTGAGCAACGAGCTGTTGTGGGCGCTGGGCGTGGCGGTGATGAACCTGACCATTGGCCACATGGGCCCCAGCTTCACCAGCGCGGTGAGCATTGTGAACGTCATCAACAACCTGGTGAGCGTGTTCATCTTCGGCACGGCCAACGCCACCGCCGTGGTGGTGGGCAAGACCATCGGTGAGGGTCGCCTGGAGGACGCACGCCGGGCCGCCAACAGCACGGTGGCGGTGAGCGTTGTGCTCAGCCTCATCGCCACGGCACTGCTGCTGGTGGGCCAGCGGCCGGTGATGAGCCTTTACAACGTGAGCCAGCTGGCCCACGACACAGCCCTCACCCTGATGACCATTCTGGCGGCCATGCAGCCCTTCCAGGCGGTGGGCACCGTGATGGTGGTGGGCGTGCTGCGGGGCGGCGGCGATGTGCGCACCAACCTCATTCTGGACAGCGGCCTGCTCTGGGTGCTGGCTATCCCCCTGGGCCTGCTGGGCGGTTTTGTGTTCCACTGGTCCGCGCCGGTGGTGTTCTTCTGCCTGCGGTGCGACAACATCGTCAAGAGCGTGCTGGGCTTCATCCGCCTGTGCAGCGGACGCTGGGTGCGGGTGGTCACCCGGCCCGACGCCGCCCCCGAGGCGTGACCGTTTCGTATTTTGCCGGCCCTTTGGCCGGAAGCATAAAGGAGTGTTGGGTATGAAAAAAGGAAACGTCGCCTGGATCGGCGTGGGCGTGATGGGTGCTTCCCAGGCCGGGCATCTGGTCAAGGACGGCTGGGCTGTGAAAGCCTACGGCCATCACTATGAAAAGGTAGCCGCCAAGGCCCCCGACTTCGGCTTCACCCCCTGCCGCACCATCGCCGAGGCGGTGGCGGACGCGGACTTCGTGTTCGTGATGGTGGGCTACCCCGCCGACGTGGAAGAGGTCTTCTGCACCGAGGGCGGCATTCTGGCCTCGGCCCGGCCCGGCACTGTGGTGGTGGACATGACCACCTCCAGCCCCACCCTGGCCCAGAAGCTCTACGCCCTGGGCAAAGAGAAGGGCATTCCCGTGCTGGACGCCCCGGTCTCCGGCGGCGACAAGGGCGCGCGGGAGGCGACCCTGTCCATCATGGTGGGCGGCGACGAGGAAGCCTTCAACAAGGCCCTGCCCCTGTTCAACGTCATGGGCAAGAGCGTTCTGCTGATGGGCCCCGCGGGCTTCGGCCAGCACACCAAGGCGGCCAACCAGATCGCGGTGGCCGGCGCCACCGCCGCCTACACCGAGGCCATCCACTACGCCGAGAAGGCCGGCCTTGACCCCAAGAAGATGCTGGCGGCCATCGGCGGCGGCGCGGCGGGCAGCTGGCAGATCGCCAACATGGCTCCCCGTGCCCTCTCCGGCGACTTCGCCCCCGGCTTCTTTGTGAAGCACTTCATCAAGGACATGAAGATCATCTGCGACGAGGCCGCCGCCCGGGGCGAGAGCCTGCCCATGGTGGAGAGCGTTCTGAAGGTGTACGAAGAATTTTCCGCCGCCGGCGGCGAGAACGAGGGCACCCAGGCGCTCATCAATTTCTACAGAAAGAACAAATAATTTTATTCTATACGTTTTGAATTTAAATGATAAAAAAAGCCCCGGACCTTGCGGTCCGGGGCTTTTGCTTGTGCTGTTTGCAGGCCGCTTATTTGACCTCCGGCAGGCTGGCGGCCGCGGAGCTCTGGCCCACGCGGCGGGTCATCTCGTCGGGGGCTTCGGGCCGGAAGGCCACGTCGGGGTATTCCTCGTCCATCACCCGGGCCGCCTCGGCCAGGATAATGTCGCCGCCCTTGCCGCTCATCACGCGGCCCATCATCTGCACATGATGGATGTCGTAGAACTGGGCGTAGAGGCCCATGGTGTGGCCCAGATACACGCCGATGCTGCGGTAGACCGCGGCGGCACGGTCGTCGTCCGCCGCCATCAGTTCCTGCACCACCTTCAGGCGCTTTGCGGGGGGCTCGCTCTCGTCCAGCTCGATGCCCGCGCGGGGAGCCAGCTTGTTCACGCCGTCCTGGCTGAAGTACTTCACGCCGCAGCCGATGTCGCCGCTCCACTCGTCCTCCATGGCGTCGGGCTGGCCGTCCACGGGGGCGAACGCCAGCTCGTTCAGCCAGCCGCAGATGTTGCCCTCGCCGTCCACATAGCCCACGGCCTCGCTGGTGCCCATGGCGATGCCCATGATGCCGTTCTCGCCCAGGCCCATGGCGCCCGCCAGCGCGGACACGTCGCCGTCGTTGGCCACCACCACCGGGATCTCATAGCCCAGCATACGGGAGAGATCCTCGGCCACGCGGGTGTAGATGTTCTTGACCTTCTTTTCAAAGTCGGCCTTGCCCACCTTGATGAACAGGCTGGCCACCATGCACTTGTTGTCGATGTAGACGCCGGCGGAAGAAACGCCGATGCCGTCCACCTTGCGGCCCTTTTCCATGATCTTGGCGGCAGCGGTGGCGCAGGCGGCCAGGATGCCCAGATAGTGGTAGTCGGGGTTCGGGTTCACCTTGGGATACCAGACCACCTCTTCGCTGTAGATGGTCTCGCCGTCGATGACGGCGCTCACCTTGCGGTCGGAGCCGCCGGCGTCAAAGCCGATGCGGGCGCCGTTGGTGTGGCGGCCCACGCTCTCCGACTTCTGGAACGGCGCGGGACGGCTCTCGTAGGGCAGGCTGACCACCTGGAACTCCCGCTCGTAGACGTTCTCCATGAAGTCCTTGTCGAAAGCGCGGGTGCCGGTGGCGGTGTAGGCCTTCTGGATCTGGCGGGCCAGGGCGTCGTCGCCGCAGATGTACACCTTGAAGCCGCCCCAGCTCCAGAGCAGGAACTTCACCATTCTATCAACATAGTATGCATCCGCCTCGGCCATCTCGGGGGTGCCGCAGACCTTGCACTCCCAGGTGCCGATCTGCCCGCCGCTGCGCTCCACCGCGATGCACAGGGGCTTGGTGGCGGCCATCTGGTGATACTTGAAAAAGAGGCCCAGAGGAACAAAGCCCTGGTCCAGCTCGGGCAGGTTCTTCACCGGGATCTCAACGTTCAGAAACTTCATTTGCGCGTTCCTTCCTTTCAGAATTTTGGCCCCGCGCTTGCCGGGGCGGCGTTCTTTGGCTTCATTGTAGCACGCCTGCCTCGGCTTTGTCTTGTGTGGGTCAGCCGTCGTGTTTGCACTTTCTGCTTCGGCCCGATGCAAAGTGTGCAGATTTGCCAAATCTCTTTGCCCAAATTGCACAAAGGCGCGAGGCGGCAAAAGCCGCCCCGCGCCGGGGTTTTGAGATGGATGCTTTTTTACAGAACTTTGGAAAGAAACTCCTGCAGGCGGGGGTTCTTGGGGTTCGAGAAGAACTCCTCGGGAGGCTCATCCTCCTGCACCATGCCCTCGTTGATGAACACCACCCGGTTGGCCACCTCGCGGGCAAAGCCCATCTCGTGGGTGACCACCACCATGGTCATGCCGCTGGCCGCCAGCTCTTTCATCAGCTGCAGCACCTCGCCCACCATCTCGGGGTCCAGGGCGCTGGTGGGCTCGTCGAAGAGCAGCACGTCCGGATCCATGGCCAGCGCCCGCACGATGGCGATGCGCTGTTTCTGGCCGCCGGAAAGGGTGTTGGGATAGGCGTTCGCCTTGTCCGCCAGGCCGATGCGCTCCAGCAGCTGCACGGCCTGTTCGTCCGCTTCCGCCTGGGTCTTGAGCTTCTGCATCACCGGTGCGAGGGTGATGTTCTGCTTCACCGTCAGATGGGGGAACAGGTTGAAGTGCTGGAACACCATGCCCATGCGGCGGCGCACGGCGTTGATGTCGGTCTTGGGGCTGTTCACCAGCTGGCCGTCGAACCAGATCTCACCGCCGTCAGGCTCTTCCAGCTGGTTGAGGCAGCGCAGGAAGGTGGACTTGCCGCAGCCCGAAGGCCCCACCAGCACCATTTTGTCGCCTTTGTTGATGGTGATGTTCAGCCCGTCCAGCACAGTCACCTTGCCGAATTTTTTGTTCAGGCCCTTAACTTCGATCACTCTGCGCCAGCCTCCTTTCCACAGTTCTGCCCAGCTTCTCCAGCAGCATGACAACGATCAGATAGATGGCCGCCACCGCCAGCAGCGGCGGGAAGGCGTCGTAGGTCTGGCTGCGGATCTGGTCGCCGCCGCGGGTCAGATCGCCCAGGGCGATGTAGCCCGCCACAGCGGTCTCCTTGACCAGGGCGATGAACTCGTTGATCAGGGTGGGCAGGATGATCTTCACCGCCTGGGGCATGATGATGCGCAGCATCACCTGGCCGTAGGAGAGGCCCAGGCTGCGCCCGGCCTCCATCTGGCCGGGGTCAACGCTCATGATACCGCTGCGGAAGATCTCGGCCACATAGGCGCCGGAGTTGATGCCGAAGGCGATGATGGCCACCATCAGCTTCTGATCCGATTTGGCCGAGGCAAACACCACGAACCACATGATGAGCAGCTGCACCACCACAGGAGTGCCGCGGATGACCGTGAGATAGACCTTGCAGATAACGTTCAGCAGCTTGAGGCCCAGGCCCGGCCGGCCCGCCTTGTCGTGGGTGACGCGCACCACCGACACCAGCGCGCCCAGCACGATGCCGATGACCAGGGCGCCTATGGTGATGATGATGGTGTTCTGGAGGCCGTCGGTGAGATACTTCCAGCGGTCCTCTGCAATGAAATTCAAATAAATGTGTTTCTGCCAGAACTCGCTGGCCGTGATGGACTGCAACAGGCCCATGGGCGTCCTTCCTCTCCGTATAAGAACAGGGGCCAGGAAAGCCGGCCCCTGTTCTGCCGCACACTTGTGCGTTTAATTATACACTAAAACCCCTCTGATTGCCAGACCTTATTTCAGCACCAGAACAGACTGGATGCCGGTGCAGTAGCTGTCGGTGAAGTCCACGTTCACCAGGCGGTCCTCGGTGACGGTCATGCCGGCGGCGCCGAAGTCGGCCTTGCCGCTGGTGATGGCGGGAATGATGGAGTCAAACGCCATGTCCTCGATCACCAGTTCGTAGCCCAGGTAGTCGCAGATGGCCTTGGCGAACTCGGCGTCGATGCCAACGATCTCATCGCCCTCGTAGTACTCGTAGGGGGGGAAGTAGGCTTCGGTGGCCATGGTCAGGGTGCCGTTGGGATACTCGGTGCCTTCCGGAGTCACATAGCCCTCGGCGCCCTCCACGCCGTTGATGTACTTGTCCAGGATGGCGTCCAGAGTGCCGTTCTCCTTGATGGCGGCAATGGCCTCGTTGATCTGCTCGGTCATCTCGCTGCCCTTGTTCAGCGCGATGGCGTAGTCCTCAACGGCGAAGTCCTCGTCCAGCATGGTGATGTCGGGGTTCTGCTCCACAAACTTCTTGCCGGGCTCGTTGTCGATGATGACCGCGTCCACCTTGCCCTGCTTCAGAGCCAGCACCGCGTCGTTGAACTTGTTGAACTGCTCAACGGTGGCGTCGGGGATGTCCTGGGCGTAGATGTCGCCGGTGGTGCCCAGCTGCACGCCGATGCTCTTGCCGTTCAGGTCATCCACGCTGAAGATGTACTGCTTGCTCTCGGTGCTGGCGGAAGCCGCAGAAGAACCGGAAGCGGCGGTGCTGCCGGAGGCAGGCTCGCTGGCGGGGGTGGTGCTGCCGCAGGCGGCGAGGCTCAGGGCCAGAACGCCGGCCAGAGCGGCCGAAATCAGTTTTTTCATGTGTATACGCTCCTCTGTGCGCCCCCGCTGCGGGGGTGTTTTTTGTGGTAAGGCTCCGTCCTGTGTGGAACCTTGGCATTAGTATAGCTGCATATTTATGCTATGTCAATGAATTTTTATGTAATTCCCTTCTTTTTGTCGTTTTAAACAAAACCCGGCCTTTTATGGAGATTTCTCTCGTTCCCATTGCCCACTATCTCCCTCGTTTTGCCCGCAGCAGACCAAAAGAGGGGGCAAAGGGGGCTCCAAAGTTGTTCTCCCGGTGAATGCATATGCATAAAAATGCATATTTTGCCATTTTGTCGCCGCCGGCCGTGCCGCCGCCTTGACTTTTGCGGGCGCGAATGCTATAGTTGTGCGCGTTAGAAGATACTAATTCCTATATATAAAGGGGTGCTGGCAATGACGCTGGACAAGCTGCCGCTGGGAAAGGCGGCGACCATTGAATCGGTGGGAGGCGAAGGGGCGCTGCGCCGCCACTTTCTGAACATGGGCCTGACCCCGGGCACCCGGGTGACTCTGCGCAAGACCGCTCCCATGGGAGACCCCATCGAGCTGGAGCTGCGGGGCTACGAGCTGACCCTGCGGCTGGAGGACGCGAAGAACATCGCCATCGGCGAGCCGGGCGAACCGGGCGAAGCGCCCGCCGTGACCAAAACGGCCATCCCGCCCATTCCTCACCCGGGCCACGGCGAGAAAAAGCGCACGGCCCTTGCGGCGGACACGCCGCTGGTGTTCGCGCTGGCGGGCAACCAGAACTGCGGCAAGACCACCCTGTTCAACCAGCTCACCGGCTCCAACCAGCACGTGGGCAACTTCCCCGGCGTGACGGTGGACCGCAAGGACGGCCAGATCCGCAAGCATCCCCAGGCCACGGTGGTGGACCTGCCGGGCATCTATTCCCTCTCGCCCTACACCAGCGAGGAGATCGTGACCCGGGATTTTCTGGTGAACAACAAGCCGGACGGCATCATCAACATCGTGGACGCCACCAACATCGAGCGCAACCTCTACCTGACCTTGCAGCTCATCGAGCTGGGCATTCCCATGGTGCTGGCGCTGAACATGATGGACGAGATGCGGGCCAACGGCAACACGGTGCATGTGAACCATCTGGAGCAGGCCCTGGGCATCCCGGTGATCCCCATCTCGGCGGCCAAGAACGAGGGCATCGACGAGCTGATCGAGCACGCCATGCAGGTGGCGCTGAACCGGGAAAAGCCCCAGCGGCTGGACTTCTGCAGCGGCGCGGTGCACCGGTGCATCCACGCCATCTGCCACCTCATCGAGGACCACGCCCAGCGGGCGGGGGTACCGGTGCGGTTCGCCGCCACCAAGCTGGTGGAGGGCGACGCGCCCATGCTGGAGCGGATGGACCTCTCGGACAATGAGAAGGACCTGATGGAACACGCCATCACCGAGATGGAGGGCGAGATGGGCACCGACCGGGAGGCGGCGCTGGCGGATATGCGCTACTGCTTCATCGGCCAGGTGTGCGCCGAGTCGGTGGTGCGCCGGGGCGAGAGCAAGGAGCACTCCCGCAGCGTGAAGATCGACAGCATCCTCACCCACCGGGTGCTGGCCATTCCCATCTTCCTGGCCATCATGGGGCTGGTGTTCTGGCTCACCTTCGGGCTCATCGGCCAGACCCTGAGCGACCTGCTGAGCCTGGGCCTTGACCAGCTCACCGCCCTGGCGGACGCGGGCCTCACCGCCTACGGCATCAACCCGGTGGTGCACAGCCTGGTCATCGACGGCATCTTTGCCGGTGTGGGCAGCGTGCTCACCTTCCTGCCCATCATCGTCACCCTGTTCTTCTTCCTCTCCATTCTGGAGGACTCGGGCTATATGGCCCGGGTGGCCTTCGTGATGGATAAGCTCTTGCGCAAGATCGGCCTGTCCGGCCGCAGCTTCGTGCCGCTGCTCATCGGCTTCGGCTGCAGCGTGCCCGCCATCATGGCCACCCGCACCCTCTCCAGCGACCGGGACCGGCGGATGACCATTCTGCTGACCCCCTTCATGAGCTGCTCGGCCAAACTGCCCATCTACGCCATGTTCACCGCCGCCTTCTTCACCCGGTATCGGGCGCTGGTGATGATCGGGCTGTATGTGATGGGCATGGTCATCGGCGTGCTCTACGGCCTGCTGCTGAAAGGGGTGCTGTTCAAGGGCCAGCCGGTGCCTTTTGTGATGGAGCTGCCCAACTACCGCCTGCCCAGCGCGGGCAGCGTGGCCCGGCTGATGTGGGAAAAGGCCAAGGACTTCCTTGTGCGGGCCTTCACCGTCATCTTTGTGGCCAGCCTGCTCATCTGGTTTTTGCAGACCTTCGACAGCCGCCTCAACGTGGTCACCGACTCCGCCAACAGCCTGCTGGCCGCTCTGGGCGATCTGCTGGCGCCCCTGTTCGCCCCGCTGGGCTTCGGGGACTGGCGGGTGTCCACCGCCCTCATCACCGGCTTTTCCGCCAAGGAGGCGGTGGTCAGCACCCTGGCGGTGCTCACCGGCTCCAGCCTGACCACCCTGCCGGCGGCGCTGAGCGCCATGTTCACCCCCTTCACCGCCTTCGTGTTCCTCACCTTCACCCTGCTCTACACCCCTTGCGTGGCGGCCATCGCCGCCGTCAAGCGGGAGATGGGCGGCGCGAAAGCCGCTGCCCTGGTGGCTCTCAGCCAGTGCGCCATCGCCTGGGTGGTGGCCTTTGCGGTGCGCTGCATCGGTCTGGCGCTGGGTTTTAACTGACTTTATCAAAGGAGACTTGTTTTATGGGTCTTGGAGACATCCTCATCCTCGCGGCGGTGGCTGCGGCTCTGGTGGGGGCGCTGGCCTTCATCTTCAAAAACGGAGGTTTCGCGGGGGGCTGCGGCGGCGACTGCGCCCACTGCGCCTCCCGGTGCAGCCACGCCGACGACCAGAAACAGTGACCTGCGGCCCGGAGCCCTGCGCTCCGGGCTTTTTTTGCGGCAACTTGTCCTCCATTCAAAGACATTTGTATTTTATGTGCGCCCACCCCGCAAAACTGCCCGTTTTTTTGTGAATCTTTGCGCTGGCGTACCCTTTGCTTTTGTACTATACTAAAGTTACTGCATCCTTTGCGGCGCAGGAACTTTTCTTTGGAGGGAAACGAAATGGCAAGAGTGTACAATTTCAGCGCAGGCCCGTCCATGATGTTTGAGCAGGTGCTCAAGACCGCCCAGTCAGAGCTGATGGAATACGGCTCCAGCGGGCAGTCCGTGATGGAGATGAGTCATCGCAGCAGTACCTTCGACGCCATTATCAAGGACACCGAGGCCCGGCTGCGCCGGGTGCTGTCCATCCCGGACAACTATAAAGTGGGCTTCATCCAGGGCGGCGCCTCCACCCAGTTCGACATGGTGCCCCTGAACCTGATGACCACCGGCCAGGCGGACTATCTGGTCACCGGCAACTTCTCGAACCGTGCCGCCAAGGAGGCGGCCAAGTTCGGCAAGGTGAACATCGTGGCCAACACCAAGGACATCAATTACACCGCCATCCCTGATGTGGACGCCATCGAATACACCCCCGGCGCAAGCTACGTTCACATCTGCGAGAACAACACCATCTTCGGCACCCGGTTCACAAAGCTGCCCCAGGTGGAGGGCGTACCGCTGGTGGCGGACATGAGCAGCTGCATTTTGAGCCGCCCCACCGACGTGAGCAAATACGGCCTCATCTACTTCGGCGTGCAGAAGAACGTGGCCCCGGCGGGCATGGCCATCGCCATCGTGCGGGAGGACCTGCTGGGCAAGGCGGCGGAGAACGTGCCCAGCATGCTGAACTACCAGACCCTCATCGAGGCGGACAGCATGTACAACACGCCTCCCTGCTGGTGCATCTACATGACCGGCCTCACCCTCAAGTACATCGAGGAGGAGATCGGCGGGCTGGCGGAGATGGAAAAGCGCAACAACGCCAAGGCGAAGGTGCTTTACGATTATCTCGACAGCCAGGAGTTCTTCAAGAATCCGGTGAACAAGCCGGACCGCAGTATCATGAACGTCACCTTCACCAGCCCCGACGCGGACACCGACAAACTCTTCTGCGCCAAGGCCGCCGAGGCGGGCTTTGTGAACCTGAAGGGCCACCGTCTGGTGGGCGGCATGCGGGCTTCCATCTACAACGCCATGCCCGCCGAGGGCGTGGCCAAACTGGTGCAGTTCATGGAGGATTTTGTAAAACAGTACGGCTGAAAAAGGAGTGCAGCGCCTTATGTATACCATCAAAACTCTGAATAACATCGCCCCCGCGGGGCTGGCGAAGCTGGGCCCCGCCCAGTTCAAAGTGGACAACGAGGCCGACGCGCCTCAGGGCATTCTGGTGCGCAGCGCCAAGATGCACGAGATGGAGCTGCCCGAGAGCCTGCTGGCCATCGGCCGTGCGGGCGCGGGCGTGAACAACATCCCGGTGGAAAAATGCAGCGAGGCGGGCGTGGTGGTGTTCAACACCCCCGGCGCCAACGCCGGCGGCGTTGCGGAGCTGACCATCGGCGGCCTGGTGCTGGCCAGCCGCAACCTGCTGCCCGCCATGGAGTGGGCTCAGGGTCTTGCCGGCGAGGGCGACGCGGTGCCCGCCCTTGTGGAAAAGGGCAAGAGCCAGTTCGTTGGCCCGGAGCTGGCGGGCAAAAAGCTGGGCGTGGTGGGCCTTGGCGCCATCGGCGTGAAGGTGGCCAACGCGGCGGTGCATCTGGGCATGGAGGTCTACGGCTATGACCCCTACATCTCGGTGCAGGCGGCCTGGAACCTGAGCCGGGGCGTGCGCCACAGCGTGAGCCTCACCGAGCTGGTGGCCCAGTGCGACTACATCACCCTGCATCTGCCGGCCAACGCCCAGACCAAGGGCTTCATGAACGCCGGTGTGTTCCGGGCCTGCAAACCGGGGCTGCGGCTGTTGAACTTCGCCCGGGGCGAGCTTGTGAACAACGCCGACCTGCTGGCGGCGCTGGCCGAGGGCCAGCTGGCCGCCTACGTCACCGACTTCCCCGCCGCCGAGCTGCTGGGGGTGCCGGGCATCACCTGCATCCCCCATCTGGGCGCCTCCACCCCCGAGAGCGAGGAGAACTGCGCCGTGATGGCCGCGGCCCAGCTGGCGGACTACCTGCTGAACGGCAACATCGTGAACAGCGTGAACATGCCGGAAGTGGTGCAGCCCCGGGCCGCGGGCAAGCGGGTGTGCGTCATCCACAAAAACGAGCCGGGCCTCATCAGCGCCATCACCGCCGTCATCACCGAGGGCAAGCTGAACATCGAAAACATGGTGAACAAGAGCAAAAAAGAGATGGCCTACACCATGCTGGACGTCACCGGCGGGCTGGACGCCGCCCTGGCCGATCAGCTGGCCGCCATCCCCTCGGTCATCCGGGTGCGGGTGCTGTAAGATAACTTCTTCCTCTCCATAGTGCAAGAGTGCAAGCAAAAGCGCCCCCGGGCCTTGCGGTCCGGGGGCGCGCTGTCTTTCTCTTATTCCAGGCCCAAAAACTCCTTCATGGCGGGCAGGGCAGCCTCGGCGGCGGCGCGGCCCCGGCGGTAGAGGGCGTCCAGCTTTTCCACACTGCGCTCGGCACGGCTCACCGTCACCGGGCCGTCGGGGCGGATGACGAAGATCTCCCCCGCTTCTTCCAGCCGGTCGATCTCGTCCATCCGCTGGTTGTAGCGCTCGGGGCCGGTGAGGCAGGCCTCCAGAAGCTCCGGGTGGGCGCCGTAGCGCCGGCGGTAGAGCCGCCGCACCACCCGGTGCTGGCCGCTTTTGCGAAAGCCCGCCTGCCGCGTGAGCACCAGCACCGCCTTGCCCGAAGCGAAGGGCAGCTCGGCGGGCAGAGGCACGGGATTGGCCACGCCGCCGTCCAGGCAGACCTCCCGCCCCACCTTGACCATGCGGCCCATCAGGGGCAGGCTGGCGGAGGCGCGCACCGCGTCCATGAAATCGATGCCGGGCTGATTCTTCTCAAAATACACCGGCCCGCCGGTGCGGCAGTCGGTGGCCACCGCCCACAGCTTCTGGGGCGAGGAATAGAGGGTGTCGAAGTCCAGGGGGTTGAGGGTCTCGCTCACCTCGCCCAGCAGGAAATCGAAGTTGAAATAGCTGAAATCCTTGATGAGATGGCTCGCGCCCATGTACCGGGGGTCGTTCACATAGTCCAGATTCACCGCCCGGCTGCGTCCCGGCTGGTGGGCCACATAGTTCACGCCGTTGAGCGCCCCGGCGCTGACCCCCGCCACCTGGGGAAAATACAGGTCGTTTTCCATGAACACGTCCAGCACGCCCGAGGTGAACAGGCCCCGCATGGCGCCCCCTTCCAGAATGAGGGTGGTGTTCTGTTCCATTTCCTTCACGCTCCTTTTGGTCGCTTTCTGTCCCTGTTCCTATTATACTCCCCCGGCGCCGCCGCGTCACAAAACAATTTGTAAAGTTTTTGAGACGAAAAAAGGGCCGCGCTTTAAGCGCGGCCCGGAAGGGGCGGCTCAGGCCGGGATGTCGGTGCCGAAGCGGAAGAACACGGTGGTGTCCGCCGCGACGCTTTCATCGTTCAAAAGGTCCATGGCGTAATACTCGCTCTCGTCGATCTCCTCACTGTAAGAGGCGGGGTCATAGCTCAGCGGGTCAACAGCGCAGTAGACCAGGCCGTCGTAGGCCTCGGGCACCTCGAACACCCAGTTTTGGTTGCACCGGCGGTACACTTCTCCACTGTCCAGCGGCAGCACCATCCACTGAATGTTCTTGCTGTAGGAGATGTCGTAGGAAGTGCCGTCCACCTCCACTGTGGCGGAATAATCGTACGCCGCATCACCGGCGGTGCTGCGGGTGGGCAGCGCGCGGCCGGTGTACAGGTCGTAAATGCCGCTGTTGTAGGCCACGTCCTCGTCCAGCCCGCCCTCCTCGTTGTAGGCAAAGTCGGAACAGGTCACCGTCACATACAGCGCGACCTTTTTGTAGCCCTCTTTCTCCGCGTCGCCCACCACCACGCGGGCGCTGACCTGGGCCGGCACTGTGCGCTGGATGGTGCTGTCCTCCATGTCGTAGGCTACCGCGTGCACCTCAAGATCCGAAGGCTCGTCCAGCACAGGGATGCCGTTGGCGTCAAAATAGCTCTCCCCCGTCGGGGCGGGCACGCTTACGGGCGCGCTTTCCGGCTGGGAAACGGACGCCGGCTGAGACGCGCTTTCCGGCTGGGACACGCTGGCCGGCTGAGACACGGACTGGGACGCGGACGCGGGCTCGCCGCAGCCCGCGAGGGAAAGGGCCATCGCCGCAGCGAGGGCCAGTGCCATAGCTTGTTTCATCTTTAAAAATCCTCCTCACTTTGCGCCGGGGCGAGGCGTCCCGGTGGGTTCTACCATCGCCGTTATACCACCGGACGGCGAAAAATGCAAGGTGCAAAAGAAAAAGGCCGCGCATTCAGCGCGGCCCAGCACAAACGGCTGCCCGTTCAGCGGTAATAACGGCCGATGGCCTTGTCCAGGTCCAGTACGGCCTGCTGGGCGCCCCGGCCCACCTTCTTCGCCATCTTCTTCACCTTGCGGCTGTTCTTGGCGGCGGCCATGCCCGCCGCGGTCATGGCGGCGGTGGCGGCCAGCCCGCCGGCCACCATCATGGTGGTGCGGGTGGTGTTCTTGTTCATCCCTTGTGCCCCTCCTTTGTTTGTCTGCGCGGCCCGGGCGCTGCCCGGGTCCTGCTGTTAGTATTTCCCGCAAAATGTTCCGCCATACGTCTTTTTTTGACCCCCTGTTTGTGCTAAAATAAAGTTCAATGATTCTAATAGAACGGTGCGGATGACCCGCGCCGGGAGGAGTGACCCTTTTGCGTTTTCAAGCGCCTAAAACGGTTTTGTGCATCCACGATCTGTCCGGCCTGGGGCGGTGCAGCCTGTCGGTGATCGCGCCGGTGCTGGCCGCCATGGGCTGTCAGCCCGTGGCGCTGCCCACGGCCATTTTTTCCACCCACACCGGCGGTCTGGGCCAGCCGGCGGTGCAGCTGTGCCACGGCTACGGCGAAGCCGCGCTGGAGCACTACCGCTCGCTGGGTGTGGAGTTCGACTGCGTCTACACCGGGTACTTAGCCAGCGAAGAGGACCAGCATCTGGCCGCCAAGGCCTTTTACCTGTGGCCGGACGCCCTCAAGATCGTTGACCCGGTGATGGCCGACCACGGCCGTTTTTACGCCGGCATGGAGGACAAGCTGCCCGGCATGCAGGCGCTGTGCCGCTCGGCAGATCTGATCCTGCCCAACCTCACCGAGGCCTGCCTGCTGCTGGGCCGCCCGATGCCCGACGGCGAGCTGAACGACGAGCAGGCCCTCTCGCTGGCGCAGGAGCTCACCGCCCTGTGCCCCCAGGCGGTGGTGACCGGCGTGCCCATGGGGCGGCATCTGGTCTGCACCGGGGCGGGGCGCAACAGCTTTGTGGTGCGTCGGCTGAAGCTGGAGCGCAGCTACCCCGGCACCGGCGATTTATTCGCCGCGGTGCTCACCGGCGCGCTGCTGCGGGGCAACGCCCTGTCCGCCGCCACCGACGCCGCCGCGGGCTTTGTGGCCGATTCCATCGCCGCCACCGACCCGGAGGCTCCCACCGCCCTGGGCGTGTGGTTCGAGCCGCTGCTGGGCCGGCTGACCGTGCGGGAGGGCTAACGCCATGCCCACCGTGAACATCGTGCTGGTAGAGCCGCAGATCCCCGAGAACACCGGCAACATCGCCCGCACCTGCGCCGTAACCGGCGCGCGGCTGCATCTGGTGAAGCCGCTGGGCTTTGAGGTGACCGACCGCCACCTGAAGCGGGCCGGGCTTGACTACTGGCACCTGCTTGATATAACATATTATGAGGGGCTCGAGGACTTTTTTGCCCACAACGAAGGCCCCTTCTACTATTTCACCAGCAAGGGCCCCCGCCGTCACACCGACGTGGCCTATCCCGACGGTGCCTATCTGGTCTTTGGCCGGGAGGACGCCGGGCTGCCGGAAGAACTGCTGCATCAAAACCAGCCCTTCTGCGTGCGGCTGCCCATGCGCCGCGGCGTGCGCTGCCTGAATCTGTCCAATTCGGTGGCGGTGGGCGTGTATGAGGTGCTGCGTCAATGGGACTTCGCAGACCTTGAATCCCGGGGCCAGCTGCGTGATTATCAATGGGAGTGAGAGAGGAACTATGCGAAAGATCGCCGTTTTGACCGATTCCGCCTGCGACATCCCCCCCGAACTGGAAAAGCAGTATGGCATTGATATCCTGCCCTTCGTCATCACGCTGGACGGCGTGAGCTATGTGGAGCGCCGGGACTTCGGGTTCGACGAATTCTATCAGATGCTGCGCTCTGCCCAGGGCGTGCCCAGCACCGCCCAGGTCACCGCCATCCAGTTCTGTGAGCAGTACTGCAAATATGTGGACGAGGGCTACACCGACGTGGTGCATGTGACCATCAACTCCACCGGCAGCGGCACCCACGACGCGGCCATTCTGGCGCAGGACATGCTGCGGGAGGAGCGCCCCGACCACAAACTGAACATCCACCTCATCGACAGCCACACCTATTCCTACGTGTACGGCGCGCCGGTGGTGCAGGCGGCCAGCCGCCTGCGCAACGGGGCCGAGGTGGGCTATGTGTGCGCCGAGCTGGAGGCCGCCTTTGCCCGGCAGGAGATCGTGCTCTCCGCCTTCAGTCTCAAGCAGATGAAGAAGAGCGGCCGCATCAGCGCGGCGGCGGCCTTTGCCGGCGAGCTGCTGGGTTTGCGGCCCATCATCAGCCTCATCGACGGGGTGACCAAGGTGGAGGACAAGGTGCGCGGTGACGCGGCCGTGCCCGCCGCCATGATCAAACAGGTGCGCAAACGGATGGACTATCCCGACGGGGACGTCCACTACATGCTGGGCTGCACCGACATCCCCAATGTGAAGGAGCTGGAAAAGCTCTGCCGCAAGGAGTTCGGCCGCGGGCCGGACGCGGTGTTCAAGCTGGGCGCGGCCGTGGCCAGCAACACCGGCCCGGACGCCATGGCCATCGTTTATCAGGGCGTGCCCCGGCGCTGAGCCGCCCGTTTTTACCTGTCTTTTCCGCCCGCGTGGGCCGTCTGTCGCATCATCAGGACGCACGGCTCCCCGCGGGCGGTTTTTTTATCACTGACCGACGGAGGTCTTTTTTATGAATCTTGAACACATTCTCTGGCTGTTCCTCTGCTTTTCCCTGCTGGGCTGGGTGATGGAGACCACCCTGGCCGCCATCCGCACCCGCCGCTATGTGGACCGCAGCGTGCTGTTCGGCCCCTGGTGCATCATCTACGGCATTTCCGGCACCCTCATCACGGTGGGCCTTGCGGAACTGCGCTCCGGCCTGCTGTTCCTCTTCCTGGGCAGCGCCGTGCTGGCCACGGTGGTGGAATGGCTGGCAGGCCATCTGCTGGAAAACGTCAGCCACACCCGCTGGTGGGACTACTCGAACCGCCGCTTCAACCTGGATGGCTACATCTGCCTGAGCGCCTCGGTGCTCTGGGGCCTGCTGGGCACGGTGATGGTGAAGTGGGGCAACCCGCTGCTCACCTGGCTCTATGACCTCATCCCTGCCCCCGCCCGTCAGATCGTTCTGTGGACGCTGATCGCTCTGGTGGCGGTGGACGGCCTGGCCAGCGTGCTGACGCTGGCAGGCGTGGTGCACAAGCTGCCCGCGCTGGAGAACACCAGCCGCCGGCTGGACGCCGTCAGCGCCCGGATGGGCGGCTGGATCCTCAGCCGCACTGAGCGGCGTATCCAGAAAGCCTACCCCGAGGCCAGCTTCGTGCACAAAAAGCGGGAAAAGGCCACCGTGTTCGCCGCCGGGTGCAGTTTTTCCAAGCTGTTTCTGCTCTTCTTCATCGGCGCGTTTTTGGGCGACATCGTGGAGACCATCTTCTGCCGCGTCACCGGCGGCGTTTGGATGAGCCGCAGCAGCGTGGTGTGGGGGCCGTTCAGCCTGGTCTGGGGCCTGGCGCTGGCGCTGGCCACCCTGCTGCTCTACCGCTACAAGGACAAGCCTGCCAGCTTTCTCTTCGTGGCGGGCACCGTGCTGGGCGGCGCCTATGAATATCTGTGCAGTGTGTTCACCGAACTGGTGTTCGGCACCGTCTTCTGGGACTACAGCAAGATCCCCTTCAACCTGGGCGGGCGCATCAACCTGCTCTACTGCTTCTTCTGGGGCTTTGCCGCCGTGGCCTGGTTCCGGCTGGTCTACCCCCACTTCTCCCGCTGGATCGAAGCCATCCCCATCACCCCGGGCCGCATCCTCACCGCGGTGCTGGTGGTGTTCATGGCGGCCAACATAAGCGTGAGCGCCCTGGCCATGGGCCGCTACAGCCAGCGGGCCGAGGGTGTGCCCGCCACCGCTTCCTGGCAGGTTTGGATGGACGAGCACTACCCAGACGAAACGATGAAACGCATCTATCCCAACGCCATCCGCACCGAGTAAACAATATAAAAAAGCCCCGCGGCTTTTGCCGCGGGGCTTCTTCTTTTGTTATTCAGCCGCGCTGTCCGACGCAGGCTCGGAGGCGGGTTCGCCCTCCGCGGTGCTGTCGGAAGCAGGCGCGCTGTCGGTGGGCAGGCTGCCCGCACCCTCGGCGATGACGCTGGTGGGATCGAAGTAATCCTCATAGTCCATGTCGGTCTCGGGGGCGCTGGCCGCCGCGCTGGAGCTGGGCTTCATCTCGCTTACTTCCAGTGCGCACAGGTAGTAGACGCCGTCCACTTTCTGGAACACATAGTCCATATACTTGGTGGGCTCGGTGGGGGCGGAAAGGCTGAAGTCGCCGTTGAGGCCGGGAGCGGGCACATAGCCCACCGTCACGTAGAGCTTGCCGCTCTTTTTATCCAGCTTTTCCACCTTGGGAGTGTACATACCCACCTGGCCGGTGACGGGGATGAGGTAACACTGCTTCTCCGCGTCGTACTCAAAGGTCATGTCGCCGCCCACGTTGTTGAAGGTCTCGTGGGTAAGCTTGTAGTCCGGCCCAAAAAGGGCGGCCGCCGCGGCGTCCACCTCCACGGCGGGCAGCAGCAGGCTGTCGGTGTTGGGGTCGCGCTCGTAGGCGTCCAGCCCGGTGGCGCTGTTCTGGGCGGCGGACACAGCGGCCCACACGGAAGCCTCCTTGAACAGGGCCGGGTCGGCCTGGTCCAGCCCCTCAAAGGGCAGCGGGTCCAGCATGACCAGCGCCTGCAGACGCTGCTCGTATTCCAGTTTTTCCTCGGTGTCGTCAAAAAGCACCGCCACGCCGTTCACCGCCGTTGCGATGACCGTGAACGCGCCGATGAGCACCAGCACGCAGATGCCCAGACCCAGCCACTGGCGGGTGCGGCGGCGCTTGTGGCGCTCGTGTTCCTGTTGGGAAATGGTGTTTGCCATGGGTGTTCTGTCCCCTCCTTGCTTGGGATGCGGTCAGCGGATCTGGCCGCTGCCCAGAATGATGTATTTGTAGCTGGTGAGCTGCTCCAGGCCCATGGGGCCCCGGGCGTGGAGCTTCTGGGTGGAGATGCCCATCTCGCACCCCAGCCCGAACTCGCCGCCGTCGGTGAACCGGGTGGATGCGTTCACATACACCGCTGCGCTGTCCACCCGCCGGGTGAAGGCCGCGGCTGCCGCCTCGTCGGCGGTGACGATGGCCTCGCTGTGGCCGGTGGAGTGGCGGGCGATGTGGTCGGTGGCAGCTTCGAGGCTGTCCACCACCGCCACCGCCAGGACATAGTCCAAAAATTCGGTGTCGAAGTCATCGGGGCCGGCAGGCGTACCGGGAATGAGGGCCGCGGCGGCCTCGTCCAGCCGCAGCTGCACCGGCGCAAGGCCCTGGGCCGCCCGCCGGGTGACCAGCCGGTCATAAAGGCGGGGCAGAAACTCCGGGGCCGCGTCCCTGTGCACCAGGCACACCTCGGCGGCGTTGCACACCGAGGGGCGGCTGGTCTTGGCGTTGTCCACAATGTCCAGCGCCATGGAAAGGTCGGCGGCTTTGTCCACATAGATGTGGCAGATGCCGGTGCCGGTCTGGATGACGGGCACGGCGGCGTTTTCCACGCAAGCGCGGATGAGCCCCGCGCCGCCCCGGGGGATGAGCAGGTCCACAAGTCCGGTGGCCCGCATCAGCTCGGTGGCAGAGGCTCGGCTGGTGTCCTGCACCAGAGCCACCAGCCCGCCGGGCAGGCCCGCGTCCTCAAGGCCCTGTTTCAGAGCCTCCACGATGGCATTGTTGGAGCGGAAAGCCTCCTTGCCGCCCCGCAGCACACAGGCGCTGCCGCTCTTGAGGGCCAGGGCCGCCGCGTCGCTGGTGACGTTGGGCCGGCTCTCGTAGATGATGGCGATGAGGCCCATGGGCACGCTCACCTGCCGGATGACCAGGCCGTTGGGGCGGGTGGTCTCGCTTAAAGTCCGGTCCAGCGGGTCGGGCAGGTCGGCCACGGCTTCCACGCCGGCGGCCATGGCTTCCACCCTGGCCTCGTCCAGCCGCAGGCGGTCCAGCATCACCGGGGCCACGGTGGCCTTCGCGGCCTCCAGATCCTCGGCGTTGGCCGCCTGAATGGCGCCGCACTCGCTGCGCAGGCGGGCCGCCATGGCCCGGAGCGCCGCGCTGCGCTCCCGGCCGCTGGCAAGGGCCAGCGCGCCCATAGCGGAGCGGGCGGTCAGCAAAAGTTCACGGGTGGTCATTGGGCGGCCTCCTTTTGGGCGAGAAAGCGGGTGCCCGCCTCGCCCCCTTCAAAGACGGTGTAGAGCACAGCAGGGTCGCGGCCGTTGGCGATGACCATGTCCGCACCCGCCTCGGTGACGATCTTTCCCGCCCGGAGTTTCGTGGCCATGCCGCCGGTGCCAAGGCTGCTGCCGGCGCCGCCGGCCAGGGCGCAGACCTCCGGCGTGATGGCCTCCACCCGGCGCAGCAGCTGCGCGTCGGGGTGGGTGTGGGGGTCGGCGGTGTAGAGGCCGTCGATGTCGCTCAAAATCACCAGCAGCTCCGCCTCCAGGCTGCGGCACAGCCGGGCGGCCAGGGTGTCGTTGTCGCCCACCGCGATCTCGGCGGTGCTGACGGTGTCGTTCTCGTTCACGATGGGCAGCGCGTCCATCTCCAGCAGCCGGTCCAGCGTGTTGTGCAGGTTGCCGCTGCGCTCCGGGTCGGCCAGGTCCTCGCTGGTGATGAGGATCTGGGCCACGGTGTGGCTGTATTCGGAAAAGAGCTTGTCGTAGGTATACATCAGTTCGCACTGACCCACGGCGGCGGCAGCCTGCTTGGTGGGCATGTCCGCCGGACGGCCGGGCAGGCCCAGCTTGCCCACGCCCATGCCGATGGCGCCGGAGGACACCAGAATGATCTGATGCCCGGCGTTTTTCAGATCGCTGAGCACCTTGCACAGCCCCTCGATGCGGCGGATGTTCAGCCGCCCGGTGGCGTGCGCCAGGGTGGAAGTACCTACTTTGACCACAGCTTTCATGCCTGGTCCTCCTTTTCACAGTCGGATACAGATTAAAGTATAGCATAAACCGCCCCGCAACACAAACGTCGAAGCGTGGACTTTTTGTGAAATAATGGTATAATTTTGCCATAGAACGCCGGGCCGGCCCGCCGGCCCGCGGGAAAGCGAGGGAAATAACGATGTACCGATTCACCAACGATTACAGCGAAGGGGCTCACCCTTCCGTTCTGAACGCCCTGACCGAGACCAATCTGGAGGGCAACTTCGGCTACGGCCGCGACCCCCACTGCGCCTATGCTGCCGACCTCATCCGGGAGAAGATCGCCCGGCCGGACGCGGACGTTCACTTCTTTGTGGGCGGCACCCAGACCAACGCCACCTGCATCTGCGCCTTTCTGCGGCCCCACGAGGCGGCCATCGCGGCCCACAGCGGCCACATCTGCGTCCACGAGACCGGCGCGGTGGAGGCCACCGGCCACAAGTGCATCGCCATGCCCGCCGCCCCCGGCGGCAAGCTGACCCCGGAGCTGGTGCGCCAGGCGGTGGCGGCCCACCCGGACGAGCACATGGTGAAGCCCCGCCTTGTGTATGTGAGCAACACCACCGAGGTGGGCGGCGTTTACACCACCGCCGAGCTGGAAGCCCTGCGGGCGGTGTGCGACGAGCTGGGCCTGCTGCTTTATCTGGACGGCGCCCGCCTTGCCAGCGCCCTGGCCTGTGGCGGGGCCTCCCTCCGTGCCCTGGGAGCCCTGTGCGACGCGTTCTACATCGGCGGCACCAAGAACGGCGCGCTGTTCGGCGAGGCGGTGTGCATCATGAACCCGGCCTTAAAGCCCGATTTCCGCTACATCCTCAAGCAGCACGGCGGCATGCTGGCCAAGGGCTGGCTGCTGGGCGTGCAGTTTGAGCAGCTGATGACCGGCGGCCTCTACGAGCAGCTGGGCGAGCACTCCACCCGTCTGGCGCAGCGGCTGGCGGAGGGGCTCAAGGTCCTTGGGGTGGAGTTCATGTTCGAAAGCCCCTCCAACCAGATCTTCCCCATCCTGCCCGACGCGGTGCTGAAAAAGCTGGAGGGCTCTTTCCACTGGGAAGTGAACGGGAAGTTGGAGGGCGGCCGCAGCTGCATCCGTCTGGTGTGCAGCTGGGCCACCGAGGAAGCGGCGGTCACCGCCTTCCTGCTGGCGGCGGAGCAGGCGCTGAAGGACTGCCCTGCCTGCGTGTAAAAAACACAAAGAAAAGCTGCCCGCCTGCATGATGCAGACGGGCAGCTTTTTTATTCACCGAAGGAATAGGCTTCATAGGCGGGGGTTCTCGAACTCCCGGTAGCCGGGGCGGTTGTTCCAGTAGTCCGCTTTGTCCATCATGGCGTAATGGCTGACGCGGGCCTCGTTTTCAACGGCCGTGCCGTCGGGGGCGCAGGTCTGATACCGGACCGGGATGCCCGCCAGCCGGACCAGATAGCCCCCGGGCGTAACGGCGGCGATGGTCACCCGCCGGCCTTCGTCCTCGAGGGCGGGGCGGAACATCTCGCCGGTGGCAAGGCAGAGGGCGGCGCGGTCATAGTCCGCTTCGCCCTGCCTGCCCCGGGAAAGGAGAAGATACCCGTCCGTCACTTCCTCGAACCGGGCCTGTTCCCAGCCGTCGGGCAGGCTGCTGCCGGTGGCCCGGCTCTGCCCGGTGGCCACATCATAGCGGTAAACATCCTGGCCCTCAAGATAGTAGACGGCGCCCTCGCCGCCGTTCAGGCACCATGTTCCGCCGCCGCCAGAGGGGATGGCTTCCAGGGCGTTTTTCTCCAGGTCATAGAGGCAGAACCGCTGGCCCTCACCTTCTTTACGCAGGCCGAGGATGGGCCCCCGGGCGCAGGCTCCGTAGAGATGCGCCGTGGTCCCCTCTTCAAAATCCAGCCGGTGCTGAAGCGTTCCGGCGTCGAAGTCCGCCTGTGCCAGATACCATTCTTCCTCCCCGTCCCGGCCCTGGCAGAGAACGAGCAGCATTTTGTCCCCCTCCATGACGGCGGACGCCTCATAAACAAGGCTGACGTCGTCGGGCAGCGGGATGGTCCTGCACCCTGTGCCGTCCGGCTCCATCCGCATCAGATAGCCCGGCCCCAGGTCTTTTTGCTTCTCGTCCAAAAGCTCCGCATCCGCCGGGCGTTTCAGCACATAGAGATGGCGGCCGTCCGCCAGCACCCATGCGTCCCCCACCACCGAGGGCACAAAGCCGGGAGCGCTTTCCTCCCGGGGGTCCCTCTCACCTGCGAGATAGGTGCAGCGCATGGCCGCGCAGTCATACCGCACCAGACTGCCCGTGCCGTCCAGATAGGTGAGCAGGGCGTATAGCTCCCGGCCGTCAAAGGCGGAGTCCAGATATTCCACCTGCGCCGGCGATGCGGACCGGGAGTCCGGAGCCGCCGCGGAACCCGGCAGGGCTTCGACCGCGCCGCAGGCGCAAAGCCAGGCCGCCAGGCACAGAGCGGCCGCAAACGGCCGCGCTCTTTCCTTCATGGCGCGCTCCTTTCTCCCAACGGTGTGTCACGGCGCGGGGGTGGGGTCCAGCATGCCCAGCTCTTCCATGGCCTTGCGCTCCTTTTCCGCTATTTCAGCGGCGGCATCGGCATCGGGGATGAAGGGGCCGCCCACCGGCGCGCCGTCGTTCGGGTCGGGCATATAACAGCGGATGGTATAGCTTTCCAGCGCCGGGCCGGGCACGCCCTCGTTGAACCGATGGCTCAGCACGCACCGGGAGTCCATGTGCATTTCCAGCAGAGTGCCGGTGTAATAGTCGTTGTCCACCGCGGTGAAGGTGGCCTCCAGCACGCCGGGCAACGTTTCCAGCCGTTCCGCCAGCGCCGGGTCGGGGGCGGTGGTGTTATTGAAAATCACCGCCATCCGGTAATCGCCGTCCGCGTCGTTGCTCCAGACAGGTGGGAAGTAGAATTCGGTGCCCGTCCAGCTTTTGTTTTCTTCTGTGGGTTCAAAGCGGAAGGTCACCGCGTCCTCGGTGACGGTGCACTGGCCGAAGGTGTAGTGGTCATCCACGGTGGAGCACTCCCGGCCGTAGACACCCTCCGGGTAGACGAATTCGTTGTTTTCATAGCTCACCGATTCGCCGGTGTCAAGATCCACCTTGAACACGCCCATGCCGTTATGCATGACCTCGTCGCCTCCGTGGATGACGCCGTTGGTGAGGACGTTCAGCAGACCCGCGTGGTCCACATACATCCCATTCACAGAACTGTTGTCCGGCAGGGTGATGTAAAAGGCGCTGCCGTCCGGCTTTTCCACCAACAGAGCAGCCACATTGGGCAGTTCCAGCGAGGAATAAACAGTGCACTCCAGGAATTTGTCCACCGCGTAGCTGTTTTCAAAGCGGGTGATCTCCGGCTTCACGCCGCACTGGTCCAGCAGCTGCAGGACGTGGTCCTTTTCCGTTTCGCCGGTCTGGGCGGCGGGCGCGGATGTGCTTTCCATGCTTTCCGCCGGGGGCGCGGCGCAGGCCGAAAGGGTCAGCATGGCCGCGGCGAGGGCGAGACACAAGGCTTTTTTCATGGGGAGACCCTCCTTTTCATCCGTTTGGTCCTCTGTGATTAAAACGGTGCGCCAGGGGCAAAAAATCACCTTATTCAAAGGGTTTTGCCTTTTTTCCCTCTTTTGCGCGCAAAGGCCCGCATGCTGTGCATGCGGGCCTTTGGTTTTGCTTTCGATCACGCCCGCGGATTATACGAGCAGTAATTTTTATCAATTTTTATACATTTCTTCGTAGTACTTCTGGTAGTTGCCGCTGGTGACGTTGTTCATCCACTCTTCGTGGGCCAGGTACCAGTCGATGGTCTTGACGATGCCCACCTCAAAGGTGGTCTCGGGATACCAGCCAAGCTCATTCTTGATCTTGGTGGGGTCGATGCCGTAGCGGCGGTCGTGGCCCAGACGGTCGGCCACATACTTGATGAGGCCCTCGTCGATGCCGTCGTCCTGCAGGCGGTCGTGCAGCTGAGCGATGATGGTCTTGACGATGAAGATGTTGGGCCGCTCGTTGTGGCCGCCCACGTTGTACACCTCACCGTCACGGCCGCCGTTCGCCACCATGTCGATGGCCTTGCAGTGGTCCTCCACATACAGCCAGTCGCGCACGTTCATGCCGTCGCCGTAGACGGGCAGCTGCTTGTGGTGCTTGACGTTGTTGATCATCAGCGGGATGAGCTTCTCGGGGAACTGGTAGGGGCCGTAGTTGTTGGAGCAGCGGGTGATGTTCACCGGCATGCCGTAGGTGTCGTGGAAGGCCATCACGAACATGTCGGCGCTGGCCTTGCTGCTGGAGTAGGGGCTGTGGGGGCACAGGGGGGTGGTCTCCATAAAGTAGCCGTCCTCGCCCAGGCTGCCGTAGACCTCGTCGGTGGACACCTGCAGGTACTTCTTGCCCTCGGCCCACTTGCCGTCCTTCAGCCAGGCGTTCTTGGCGCACTGCAGCAGGTTCACGGTGCCCAGCACGTTGGTCTCCACGAAGATCTCGGGGTTGGTGATGCTGCGGTCCACGTGGCTCTCGGCGGCGAAGTTGATGACATAGTCAAAGTCGTATTTCTCGAACAGGCTGCTCACCAGCGCCCGGTCGCAGATGTCGCCCTGCACGAACACATGGCGCTCGTCGCCCTCCACGTCCTTCAGGTTCTCCAGGTTGCCGGCGTAGGTCAGCTTATCCAGATTTACAAGGAGTATATCCTTGTATTTATTCAGCATATAGTAAACAAAGTTGGAACCGATGAAGCCGGCGCAGCCGGTGATGAGATACTTTTTCATGGGAGTTTCCCTTTCCTTTCTTATTTGAGGCCGTTCTCGCCGTCCCAATGTTCGAAATAGCATTTCAGTGCTTCCTGCCAGGGGCGCATCTCGTTGCCCACGGTGCAGGCCAGCATGCGGTTTTCCAGCGCGCTCCATGCGGGGCGGTTGGCCGCCGCGGGGTGCTTGGCGGCGTATTCGGCGCTGGTGCAGGGGAACACGGTGGCATCCACTCCGGCCAGGCGGATGATCTCACTGGCGAAGTCATACCAGCTGCAAACGCCCTCGCCGGTGCAGTGGTAGACGCCGTAGTCGTGGCTCACCGCCAGCTTGAGGATGTGGTGGGCCAGATCCTCGGCGTTGGTGGGGTTGCCCAGCTGGTCGTTCACCACTTCCAGCTTGCCGAACTTCTTGCCGGCGTTCACCATAGTCTTGACAAAGTTCTTGCCGTTGTAGCCGTAGAGCCAGGCGGTGCGCACAATAAAGTAGCGGTGGCAGAAGTTGCGCACATATTCCTCGCCCAAAGCCTTGGTGCGGCCGTAGGCGCTCACCGGGCCGATGGGGCAGCTCTCGTCCAGGGGGGTGCTGCCCTCGCCGCTGAACACATAGTCGGTGGAGACGTGGATGAGCCGCGCGCCCACCCGCTCGGCAGCCTGGGCCAGATGGGAAGCGCCCAGGGCGTTCACCTTGAACGCGGCGTCGGTGTTGGTCTCGCAGCCGTCCACGTTGGTGAAGGCGGCGCAGCTGATGATGGTATCCGGCTGATGGCGGCGCACAAAGGCGATGGTGGCCGCACGGTCGGTGATGTCCAGCTCGGCCACGTCGGTGGGGAGCACGGTGGCATTTTTCAGCCGCTCGGGCAGAGGGCCCAGGCTGCTGCCGCCTTCGGCCAGCTGCCGCTGCAATTCGGTGCCCAGCTGACCGCCGGCCCCGGTGATGAGGATCTTCATCTGCGTTCCTTCCTTCTTATTCTCAATAACGGATTTTGGCGTCGGCGACCCGCTTCAAATGCTCGCCGTAGGGGCTCTTGCCGTAGCGGGCAGCGCTCTCCAGCAGCTTCTCCTTGCTGATCCAGCCGTTCTTGTAGGCAA
This sequence comes from Candidatus Allofournierella merdipullorum, assembly GCF_048426865.1. NCBI lineage: Bacteria > Bacillati > Bacillota > Clostridia > Eubacteriales > Oscillospiraceae > Allofournierella > Candidatus Allofournierella merdipullorum. The sequence goes on along the minus strand of NZ_DBFNWJ010000058.1, from coordinate 30,214 downwards.
TTTCCTCGGGGGCGCTGATCTTGATGCCCTGGCGCTTTTCCACCATGCGCACAAAGTCGGCAGCGTCCACCAGGCTGTCCATGGTGCCGGTGTCCAGCCAGGCAAAGCCCCGGCCCAGCAGCTGCACGTCCAGCTTGCCCTCTTCCAGATACATGGCGTTGAGGGTGGTAATTTCCAGCTCGCCCCGGGCGCTGGGCTTGACCTTCTTGGCCTGGGCGCTCACCCGGTTGTCGTAGAAATACAGGCCGGTGATGGCGTAGTTGCTCTTGGGATGGGCGGGTTTTTCCTCCACGCTGATGACCTTGCCCTCCTCGTCGAACTCCACGATGCCGAAACGCTCGGGGTCGTTGACGTAGTAACCGAACACGGTGGCACGGCCCTTCTCCTCGGCGTTGGTCACCGCCGCCTTCAGGATGCGGGAGAAGCCGTTGCCGTAGAAGATGTTATCGCCCAGGATCATGGCGCAGCAGTCGTCGCCGATGAATTCCTCGCCCAGCAGGAACGCCTGAGCCAGGCCGTCGGGGCTGGGCTGCACCTTGTAGGAGAGCTTCAGCCCATACTGGCTGCCGTCGCCCAGCAGATGCTCGAAGCGGGGGGTGTCCTCGGGGGTGGAGATGATGAGGATCTCCTGGATGCCCGCCAGCATGAGGGTGGACAGGGGGTAGTAGATCATGGGTTTGTCGTACACCGGAAGCAGCTGCTTGGAGGTGACCATGGTCAGAGGGTACAGACGGGTGCCGGCGCCGCCGGCCAGAATGATGCCTTTCATATCATTCGCTCCTTTTTGGGCGCATGGGCGCCCTTCATTTTTGCGGCTTACCACAAAGCGGAGCCACTTCCGCTGTCTACGATTTTAAGGGTCCGGGCCCCGCGGCTTTTACAGCCGGAAACCCCACTTGCAGAAATAGCGGCCCATGCTTTTGAGCTGCTGCAAAAAGGGCTTCAAACTCTTTTGAGGAGCGCGGTGCCAGGCGTGGCAGGCGGTGAACTGGGGCAGGTAGTAGACCAGGCCCTTGCACCGTGCCTTCTGGGTGATGTCCGCGTCCTCCACATACATGAAGTATTTTTCATCGAAGCCGCCGATGTCTTTGAACACGGCGGTGCGCATGCAGAAAAAGCTGCCGGTGCAGAATTCGATGGGGGTAGGTTTGGAAAGGTCCTCGTCCAGCATGGCGTAATGGTCGCCGAAGCGTTTGAGCCCCGGCACGCCCTGCCGCGCGGCAAGGCCCAGCACGCCGGGCTTGCGCTTGGGCAGCACCTGCTCCCGCCCGTCGGGGAAGGTGAGGCGCGGGGTGGCCATCACCGCCTGCGGGTGATCTTCCAGCCAGCCGCAAAGGCCGCCCAGCACGTCGCTCTCCACGAAAATGTCCGGATTGAGGACGAAGTGATAGTCGCTGTCCAGCAGGGGCAGCACCTTATTGTGGCCCGCGCCGAAGCCCAGATTTTCGGGCAGACGCAGCACGGAGACGTTCTCCGGCCAGGGATGAGCGGCCAGAACTTCGCCCGCGCCGTCGGGGCTGGCATTGTCCACAAGATAGAGGGTGAGGGGCGCGGCGGTGTGCCGAAGCACCGACTCGGCGGCGCAGATGACCTCTTCGGCCCCGCCGTAGCACACGATGCAGGCGCTGATCTTCAACGCGCCGCCCCCCCTTCCAAAATTACAGAAATAGTCGAGTATAGTATACCACAAAGGAGCCGCCGGGGCAACACGAGGCAGGGCGGCCGGGCGCTCTTTTTTGCAGGCAGGAACACAGAAAGCGCCGCCCGCCGGGGCTCCGGCGGGCGGCGCTATTATTCAATGGGGGTCAGGCAGCGGGTTCGGGAGGGATGACCTGGTCGCCGGGAATGGCGTTGCCGCCATCCACCGCCCAGCTGCCGTCGCCGGGAATCACATAGTCAGCACCCTGACCACCAGCAGCCCCTGCGTTAGGGTTGTTGCCGGTGCCGATGTTATCGTTCGAGTTGGTCACCGGGGGCGGAGGAATGACTTCATCGTCCAGGGTAGCATCGCCGCCGTCCACCGCCCAGCTGCCGTCGCCGGGGACAGTGGTGTTGCCGCCGCCGATGGCGCCGCCCTCGTTGGGGTTGTGGCCGGTGCCGGCGTTGCTGCCCGGCGCGGGGGTGGCGGCAGGGGTTTTGCTGTCAGTGGAAGTGCCGGTCTTGCCGGTATCCGTCTGATTGGTTCCGGTCTTGCTGGTAGCAGTCTGGGTGCCGGCGGGGGTCCCGCCGCCGGTGGCCTTGCTGGTGGCGGTCTTATTATCGGCGGCCTTGGCGCTGCCGGAGGCCGCACTCTTGCCGGCGGACGAGGCGGCGGTCTTTTCGCTATTGGCGGAGGTGCTCTTATCCTGGGCGACGGATGCGCTCTCCTTCCCTTTGCTTTCGGTGGTCTGGCTGGCGCTGCTCGCGCTCTGGCTGGCACTGACGGACGCGGGCGCGGAAACATCCTGCGCACCGCAGGCGGCGAGGGTGAAGGCCGCGGTGACCGCGGCGAGAACTGCGGCGATTTTCTTATTGAACATGAGATTTTCCTCCTTGCTGTTTTTCAAGTGCTTTTGCACGTTGATTTTGCCTTACACCCTTCTTATAGGGCGGGGCGGGGCGCAAGTTAAAAGGATACGTATAATTTTTGCCGCAAAAACAAAAAAGCCGCCGCCCTCCTTTCGGAGAGCGGCGGCTCTGATGGTTTTATGATGCTCAGCCCTGCTGCTTGCGCTTGGCCTCGATGGCGGCCAGAGCGTCCTTGCGGCTCAGGTTGATGCGGCCCTGCTGGTCGATCTCGGTGACCATGACGATCAGCTCGTCGCCCACGGCGACCACGTCCTCCACGCGCTCAACGCGCTTGGAGTCCAGCTTGGAGATGTGCACCAGGCCCTCTTTGCCCGGGGCGATCTCCACGAAGGCGCCGAAGTTCATCAGACGGGTCACGCGGCCCTTGTAGATGGCGCCCACCTCGGGGTCCTCCACGATGGTCTTGATGGTGTGGATGGCACGGTTGGCGTCGTCCACGTCGATGGCGGAGACGAACACGTGGCCGTCCTCCTCCACGTCGATCTTGCAGTTGCAGTTGGCGCAGATCTCCTGGATGACCTTGCCGCCCTTGCCGATGACGTCCTTGATCTTGTCCACGGGGATGACCATGGACAGCATCTTGGGAGCGTACTTGGACAGCTGCTCGCGGGGAGCGGGGATGACCGGCAGCATGATCTCGTCCAGGATGTAGAGACGGCCCTTGCGGCACTTCTCAAAGGCTTCCTCGATGATCTCGTAGGTCAGGCCGTCGATCTTGATGTCCATCTGGATGGCGGTGATGCCCTTGTGGGTGCCGCCGACCTTGAAGTCCATATCGCCGTGGAAGTCCTCCACGCCCTGGATGTCCAGCATGGTCATCCAGCGCTCGCCCTCGGTGATGAGGCCGCAGCTGATGCCGGCCACGGGGGCCTTGATGGGCACGCCGGCGTCCATCAGGCTCAGGGTGGAGCCGCAGATGGAGGCCTGGCTGGTGGAGCCGTTGGAGGACAGCACTTCACTCACCAGACGGATGGTGTAGGGGAACTCCTCCACGCTGGGCAGCACGGGCACCAGGGCACGCTCGGCCAGAGCGCCGTGGCCGATCTCGCGGCGGCCGGGGCTGCGGGGAGCGCGGGCCTCGCCCACGGAGTAGGGCGGGAAGTTGTAGTGATGCAGATAACGCTTGTAAGGCTCGGTGCCCAGGTCATCCATCAGCTGGCTGTCCTTGGTGGAGCCCAGAGTGGTAACGGTGAGCACCTGGGTCTGGCCACGGGTGAACATACCGCTGCCGTGCACGCGGGGCAGCAGGCCCACTTCGGCGGCCAGGGGCCGGATCTCGTTGATGCCGCGGCCGTCCACGCGCTTGCCGTCGTCCAGCAGCCAGCGGCGAACCACGAACTTCTGCATCTTGTACATCAGTTCCTCGATGACAGAAGCGCCCCACTGCTCGGCGTACTGGGCCTCCAGCTTCTCGCGGATGGGCAGAAGGCGGGCGTCGCGCACGTTCTTGTCGTCGGTGTCCATGGCGGCCTTGAACTCGTCCAGGTACTCCGCCTTCACGGCCTCGAACAGGTCGTGATCCAGCTCCATGTCCTGGAACTCCTTCTTGGGCTTGCCGATCTGGGCCACAATGCCGTTGATGAACTCGATGACCTTCTTGATCTCCACATGAGCGGCCTTGATGGCGTTCAGCATGGTGACCTCGTCCACCTCGTTGGCGCCGGCCTCGATCATGACGATCTTCTTCTCGGTGGCGGCCACGGTGAGCTGCAGGTCGCTCTTGTCACGCTGCTCCTGGGTGGGGTTCACCACCAGCTCGCCGTCCACCAGGCCCATGAACACGCCGCCGATGGGGCCGGCCCAGGGGATGTCGGAGATGGACAGGGCGATGGAGGTGCCGATCATGCCGGTGATCTCAGGGCTGCAGTCCTGATCCACGCTCATGACGGTCATGGTGACGCACACGTCGTTGCGCATGGTCTTGGGGAACAGAGGACGGATGGGCCGGTCCACCACGCGGCTGGTGAGGATGGCCTTCTCGCCGGGGCGGCCCTCACGGCGCATGAAGCTGCCGGGGATGCGGCCCACGGAGTAGAGCTTTTCTTCGAAATCAACGCTCAGGGGGAAGAAGTCGATGCCGTCACGGGGCTTCTCGCTCATGGTGACGTTGCACAGAACGGCGGTCTCGCCGTAGCGCACCAGGCAGCTGCCGTTGGACAGGCCGCACATCTTGCCGGTCTCCACCACCAGGGGCCGGCCGGCCAGTTCCATCTCAAAGGTCTTGAAATTGGGGAACGTTTCGTGTTTGGACGCAAATTCCAAAGCCATAGAAAATACCTCCTGTTGTTTTTCGCGGCATGGGGCCGCGGGTCTGTTCGGTGCGGAGGGAGGGTGGCTTTAGCAATAAATCCGGGGTTTTTCCGGGGAGGAAAAGCCCTCGATTTACCGCTAAAAACACGCGACACTCCGCCGTTGCGGGGGGCAAAGGGCTGCTTTTCGGCAAAAGCCGAAAAACAGGTAAAAGGCAGGCGGTGCAAACGGCCGCCTGCCTTTTGTGACTGTGATTACTTGCGCAGGCCCAGCTTGGCGATCAGGGCGCGGTAGCGCTCGATGTCCTTCTTCTGCAGGTAAGCCAGCAGGTTGCGGCGGCGGCCGACCATCTTCAGCAGGCCACGACGGCTGTGGTGGTCGTGGGGGTTGGCCTGCAGATGCTCGTTCAGGTGGTTGATGCGGGCGGTCAGCAGGGCCACCTGCACCTCGGGAGAACCGGTGTCGGTCTCATGCACGCGGGCGGACTCGATAACGATCTTCTTGTCTTCCATTGTTGTTACCTCGTTTCATTTTATTTGCCGATGACCCGGCGCGGGGCAGCGAGGCGCTCTGCTTCAGAGCATACACCCCGGACTGAGCCACGGTAGCCATAATAGTATATCACAGCGGAAAGCGGATTACAAGGGGATTTTCCCCTTTTCTTCCGCCGGGCCGTCACCAGCCCGTGGGGTTTTCGGTCTCCCGCTTCCACAGTTCGTCGTACTCCTTCAGAATGGGCGTCCAGACAGCGTCATACTCCGCCTGGCCGCGCCGGTCGGGCAGGTCGTAGTTCTCCCGCAGATAGCCGCCCAGCCAATGGCTGAGCGCCCGCGCGCCGTACATGTTCAGGTGGGTGCTGCCGTCCAGGGTGTCGGTGCTCATATCCACCCCCGTCTGCTCGAAGCAGCGGTCCATGTCCACAAAGGTCGCCTGCTTTTTGGCGGTGAACTGGGCCATGGTGTTGGCCACTTGGGCGCTCCAGTTTTCCGCCCGGCCGGGCACCTTGGTCAGCAGCAGGGGCTGGCCCTCCTGGGCGCACAGCTCAATGATCTGCTCCAGCCAGTAGGCGTGGCGCTCTTCCACCTCCGCCATCTGCCCGTCGTCCACAAAGGGATACTCGGTGGTCTCGGCCTGGGGGATAACGGAACCCACCAGCATCTGCCCCGCGGGCCGCTCGCTGTTTTCCGCGCCGCCCTGCAGGCTGCTCAAACGCATCTCCGGCCAGCGGTCGTGGTAACGCAGGATCGGGAAGAGATAGCTCAGCGCGCTCTCCCCTTCCACCCGGGTCTGACGGTAGGCTTCCCACCAGAGGGGGCTCCTTTCCATGGTGGCAAGATACTGCCGGTGGCTCCAGTCGCCGTCTTCCGGCGCCCGGTTCACCGTGCTGATGTCCACCACGATCAGCTCCGGGTCGCTCACCCGCAGCACTTCGCGGATCAGAAAGTAGTTGGTGCTCATGTACTGGTTGCCGTTGGCCATATCATAGGCGGAGATGCCGTACTCCCGGTACAGTTCCGCCGGCGAAATGCCGCAGAAGACCTGGCTTGCCCCGAAAAAGACTACATCGATCCGGTCGGCCACCGGGTAGTACTCGCGGAGCGGCGAGGTGGATTCCTCCGGCCGGACGGTCAACCGGCTCAGCAGCACCGCGCAGAGCAGAAACAATGCGCTCCAGAGCACCACATGGGGCAGCGCCTTTTTCATCCGTATTTTCCCCCGCTTTCTCAGAAGCTGAAATAAATGAACTGGGCGGCGTCATAGCCGACGCCGTAGGCGCCGAACAACAGGCTGGCCAGCGCCAGCAGGAAGCACACCGCCCCCTGGGCCAGCGGGCCGCGGCGGGCCAGCTGTTCCCTCACGCTGCCCTTGCGCTGGGCAAGGCTCACCGCGAACATCACGCAGACGCCCAGCCCCGCGGTGAAAAAGCCCGCGGCGCTGACCTGCATCCCCAACAGGCTCCCGTCCAACAGGGCAGCGGGTTCAAAGGCGGTGAAAATGCGTTTGAGGATGGCAAAGGCGTTGGCGGTGGTGTAGGCGTTGTCGAACACGCGGAACAGGCACAGCAGCCCGAAGGTGCGCGCCACCTGGAAGGCGCGCCAGGCCGGGTTTTCCGGCCGCAGGTGAAGTTTTTCCCGCAGGCGGCGGAAGGCAGGCTCAAGGAGCATGCTCAGCACGATCACGCCGCCGTTGCACAGGCCCCACAAAAGATAGCGCGCCGAGGAACCGTGCCACATGCCCGTGACCGCCCAGACCCCCAGCGTGGCCAGGCAGACGGGCGCTTTTTTGCCCAGTTCCGGGCCCAGGTGCGCCTTGCAGAAGCGGCCCAGCCGCGCCATGGGCGCCGAAAGCGCCAGCGGGTAGAACAGATAATCGCGGAACCACGCGCCGAGGGAGATGTGCCACCGGCGCCAGTACTCGTCCACCGATTTGGAGAAGAAGGGGCGGCGGAAGTTCTCTGTCACCTGGATGCCCAGCATCTGCGCGCAGCCGATGGTGACGTCGATGCCGCCGCTGAAATCGGCGTATAACTGGAACGCGTAGATCACCAGTCCCGCCAGATACAGGCTGCCCGCCCGGTCGATGACCTGCGCGGCCAGCAGCTGCTGCACCACCGGCGCGAGGCGGTCGGCCACCACCAGCTTTTTGAACACGCCCCACAGGATGCGCTGGAACCCGAACAGAACTTCCCGCCCTTCGGGCCGGCGGCCGGCCAGGAGCTGTTCGCCCAGCTGGTCATACCGGCTGATGGGGCCCTGGATCATCTGCGGGAAGAAGCTGACGAAGAGGGCAAAGCGGGCCAGGCTTTTCTGCGGCGGGTATTTGCAGCGGTAGACGTCGATCAGATACCCCGCCGCCTGGAAGGTGTAAAAGCTGACGCCCAGCGGCATGGCCAGCGACCAGCTGAAACTGCCGCCGCTCAGCGCCCGCAGCAGGGAAGCCGTCCACGCCGCGTACTTCATCATTGCCAGCGCGCCGAAATTCAGCACCAGCACCGCGGCCACCACCGCTTTTTTGCGCCGCGCAGAGGCGGCGCGCACCGCCTTTTTGGCAGCGCGGTCCAGCCCGTTCATCTGCGCCGCGGCGGCCGTTTCCAGCTTTTGCAGCGCCAGAGCCCCGCCCCACACGGTGACGATGCTCATGCACAGCCAGCCGGCGAGACGCCAGCTTCCAATGCAATAAAAAACGATGTTGGCCGCCAGAAGCCACTGCCAGCGGCGGCGCTCAGGGAGCAGGCAGTACCCCGCGAACACCGCCGCAAAGAACAGGGCGAACCGGAAGGAGGTAAACAGCATGACTCTGGGCCCTCACCGGTCAGTCGTCCTGCTGGTGGCGCTCCACCAGCTGAACCATTGCATCCAGCGTGTTCAGATTGTCCGGCACAAGATCCTCCACCGAGATGTGGATGTCGAAGGAATCATTGAGCTCGCTGACCAGAGAAATGATGTCCAGCGAGTCCAGCGTGCCGGCATCGATCAGGTCTTTTTCGGTCTCCGCATCCAGATCGGGGCGCAGATCTTCCAGGATCTCCTTGATCTCGTCTCTCAGCATTGTTTTCCTTCCTTTCACATGTCTGCCGCCCGCCGCTGCATGGCGGTGCGGTCCAGTTTTCCGTTTGCGTTGCAGGGCAGCGCGTCGCAGGGCACCAGCCGGGCCGGCACCATATAGCGGGGCAGTTCCCGCCGAAGCTCCACATACAGCTCCTTCATCGGGGCGCTTCCCTGATAGAAAAGCACCAGCCGCTGGCGGGGCGCGTCGTAGACACAGCAGCAGCGGTCCACGCCGGCGCATCTGCCGGCCCGGGCCTCGATCTCACCCAGCTCGATGCGGTGGCCCATATGTTTGATCTGATGGTCGGCGCGGCTGCAGAAGACCAGCCGGCCCTCGCCGTCCCGGCGGGCAAAATCGCCGGTGCGGTAAAAGCGCCGGCCCTCCCGCTCCACAAACGCGGCCGCGGTGCGCTCCGGGTCGTTCAGATATTCCCGGGCCAGCGTCGGGCCGCCCAGCCATATCTCCCCCTGCGCCTCCGGCTGTTCCACCAGCCCGCCGTCCGGGGCGTGCAGCTCCACTGTCACGCCCTTCAGCGGCCCGCCGATGGGCAGCGTATCCCCTGCGAACGCGGGCGGCAGCGTGCACCAGCACGCGATGCCCGCCGTTTCGGTGGGGCCGTAAAGATTGGTGAAAACGGTGCCGGGCAGAGCGGCCTGCCACTGGCGGAAATGCTCCACCGGGAAGACCTCGCCCACAAAAAACACCCGCTTGAGGCCTTTGGGCACATAGGCGGAAAAGGTGTCCATGCGGGTGATGATGCACAGCGCCGACGGCACCCAGGAGATGGTGTCGATCCCCAGCTCGTCCAGCCTGCGCATCAGCGCCAGCGGCTGCGAGAACAGGCCGGTGGGCAGAATGTGCAGTGTGGCACCGGTGCGGATGGCCGAATACAGCTCCTTGGCGGACGCATCAAAATAAAAAGGCGACTGATTGCCCCAGCAATCATCTTCGCCCAGACTGAACTGCTCCACGAAGGCCGTCTCGAACCGGTCCATCGCCCGGTGGGTCTTGACCACCCCTTTGGGCACACCGGTGGAGCCGGAGGTGAAAAGCACGCACATCGTCTGGTCCGGGGCGGTGTTCTTCCGCAGTTCTTCCAGAAGAAGAGCGTCCTCCGGCTGCCCGGTCAGCTCTTCCCAGATCAGCACCCGGCTGCACAGCCGGGTCAGCGCGTCGCAGCGCTCCAGCTGGCTGCGGGTGCAGATCACCGGCGGCTGCTCCAGCGCAGCGCAGATGTCCGCAAGGCGGGCCGTGGGGCCGGAGATGTCCAGCGGCACATAGGCCGCGCCCGCATAGAGCACGGAAAACATTGCCTGCACCGTCTGCACGCTGCGCTCCGCCGCCACCAGCACCGTGCGTCCGCTTACGCCGGCGCGCGCCAACGCCGTGCCCGCCCGGCGGGCGGTCTGGCGCAGCGCCTCATAGGTGCATGCGTTTTCGCCGTTTTCGGTGAGTGCCGTTTTCTGCCCCAGCCGCCGGGCGGTGCGCTCCAGATCGTCAATCAGGTTGCATTCCATTGCTCATTCCTCCGCATACGGCGGCGTCTGCCGGTCCTTTTGGGCAAACCAGCGCCGGGCCTCGTCGGCCCAGGCCATCACGGCGGCCCGAAGCTGATCGGTGTTTTCAAAGCGGTGGCTTTCGGATATGTAGTCCAGCAGTTCCACCGTGACCTTTTGGCCGTAGAGCTGGCCGTCAAAATCCGGGATGAAGGTCTCGCAGGTGATGCTGCTGGCGTCGTCGTTCACGGTGGGGCGGCTGCCCAGGCCCGTGACGGAGGGCAGCCAGTGTTCGTCCAGCTGTACCCGGCTCACATAGACCCCCAGCTTCGGCAGCTGAAAGCCCGCCGGGTAGACCTGGTTGATGGTGGGCATGCCCAGGGTATGGCCCAGGCCCTTGCCGTGGCGCACCTCAAAGTCGATGGAGTAGGGCCGGCCCAGCATGGCGGCGGCCTCCTCCAACTCCCCCGCCGCCAGGGCGGCGCGGATGCGGGTGGCGCTGACCGTCTCGCCTTTATAAAGGGCCATGGGCACCACTTCCACCCGGATGCCCAGAGGGGCGCAGAGGGCGCGCAGCACCTGCACGTTGCCGGCGGCCTTTTTGCCGAAGGTGAAGTTGTCGCCGCAGAAGACGGCCTTTGCGTTGTAAAGCCCGGCCAGCACGTCGGTGACGAAGGCCTCGGGCGACAGGTCACAGAATTCTTCGAAGGGGGGCTCAAAGAAGTGGTCCGCCCCCAGCTGACCGATCTGGAAGTGCTTTTCCTCGTCGGTGATGAGCCGGCCGCCCTTCATGGTGTGACCGGCGGGCAGGCTGAAGGTGAACACCGCGGCCTCCAGCCCTTCGGCGCGGGCGCAGTCCACCGCGGCGGAGATGACCGCCCGGTGCCCGATGTGCACCCCGTCAAAAAAGCCCAGGGCCACCGCGCTGCCCCGCCCCAAGGCGTCGGGCGGCAGGGCCGTGAGCCGATGGTAGATCTGCAAGGCGTTTCACGCCCTTTCCACAAACAGTTTTTCGGCGCGCAGGGTGCCGTCCTTCGTTTCGCCCAGGCCCAGGAAAGCCTCGTCGGCGTAGAGCCGCCAGCGGCCCTCGGCCAGGTCTTCCCGGCGCACCGGGGCGCCGTTGAGCAGGCGGGCGGTCTCCTTTTCGCTCACCCGGGCGGCGGGCAGGTGGGTGAACACCGTGTCCACCCCCAGCAGCAGCTTTTCCAGCTCGCCCGCTTCCTTCGCCGCCTGGATTGTCTCCAGGGTGACGCAGCCCTCCAGGGTGAACACGCCCGCACGGGTGCGCCGCAGCGCCGCGAGGCACGCCGGGCAGCCCAGCGCCACGCCCAGGTCTTCCACCAGGGTGCGCACATAGGTGCCTTTGCTGCACTCGATGTCGATGACAAAGCGGTCGGCAGCGGTCTGCTCCACCAGCTCCAGCCGGTAGAAGGTGACGGGCCGGGCCGCCCGCTCCACCGTTTTGCCCTGACGGGCCAGCTTGTAGAGGGGCACGCCGCCGATCTTCACCGCCGAATACATAGGCGGGGTCTGCATCTGGGGGCCCACAAAAGCCGCCAGCGCTTTTTCCACCGCCGCCGCGTCGGGGAGGTTCTCCCCCGTTGCCACCGGCGTGCCGGTGACGTCGCCGGTGTCGGTGGCGAGGCCGAAGCGCACCTCGGCCCGGTAGGCCTTGTCGTGGTTCGGCTGCAGGTCCACCGCCTTAGCGGCCATGCCCACGAACACCGGCAGCACGCCGGTGGCCATGGGGTCCAGGGTGCCGGAATGGCCCAGTTTGCGGGTGGCCAGCACGCCGCGGAGTTTCGCGATGACGTCAAAGCTGGTCCAGCCGGCGGGCTTGTCCACCGGCAGGATGCCGCACAGGGGGCTCATTCGTCCTCCCCGGCGCTCTCGGCGCAGCGGGCCAGCTCTTTTTCCACCTCGGCCAGCACGGCGGCCTTGGCGTTCTCCAGGTTGCCTTCCAGCTCGCAGCCGGCGGCCTGCTCGTGGCCGCCGCCGCCCAGCCGTTTCGCAATGGAGCAGGCGTCCACGCCCTTGACGGTGCGGATGCTCACCTTATAGCTGCCGGAGGGGTTCTGCCGCAGGGTGACGCCCACCCGCACGCCCTCGATCTTGCGGGGCAGGCCGGTGACGCCTTCCAGATCCTCCACCGAGACGCCGGAGGCCGCGATCTGCTCCCGCGTCATGGAGATGAGGGCGCACTGCTCGTCGAAGTAGTACTCCAGGTTTTCCAGGGCGGTGCGCTCGATGGCGATGCGCCCCTTGGACTTGCTCTCGAACAGGAGAGCGTTCAGCTCCTCCACCCGGGCGCCCGCTTCCATCAGCGCCGCCGCCACCTTGTGGGTGTGGGCGGTGGTGTTGCCGAAGAGGAAGCAGCCGGTGTCGGTGGAAAGGCCGGTGTAGAGGCAGTCGGCGATGACCGGGGTGATGGTCACCTGCATGGCCTCCAGAAGCTGGTAGATGATCTCGGCGGTGGCGGCGGCGGAGGCGTCCAGATACATGGCGTCGGCGTAGCCGCTGTTGGAACCGTGGTGATCGATGCAAAGATCCACCCGGTCGGAGTAGGGCCGCACGCCGTCGCCGAACAGCTGGATGCCCGCAACATCCACCGCAACGATGTAGCCCGGCTCGAACTGGCCGGTGAACTGCTCCGCCTGCATATAGGAATAGCGGGCGGGGATGGGGTCGGAGCACAGCAGCGCCGCGTTTTTGCCCAGGCTCTTCAGAGCGTGATACAGCGCCGCGGAAGAACCCACCGTGTCTCCGTCGGGATTTTTGTGGCACAGGATCAGCACGTTCTCCGCATGGAGCAGGCGGCTGATCAGGCTCAGCAATTCCAGAATCTCACTCATGATTACTCCTTGTTTTGCCGCTGCACGGCGGGGCCGTTCAGCCTTCCTCCTCTTTGTGAAGGCCGGCCAGCAGCTCGTTGATGTGGGCGGCATAGGCCGCGCCGTCGTCCCGCAGGAACACGAAGCGGGGCGCCTTGCGGATGTGCATACGGCGGGAAATCTCGGTGCGCACATGGCCGGCGGCGCGGTTGAGCGCCGTCACGGCCTGTTTCGCGGCCTCCTCGTTGCCCAGCACGCTGACGAACACCCGGGCCTGGTCCAGGTCCTGGGTGACGTCCAGCCGGGTGATGGTGAGCAGGCCCTCGGCAAGGCGGGGGTCCTTCATCTGACCCACGATGCCGATCAGCTCCCGCTTCATATCCTGGGCCAGACGGCCCTGATTCTTCGGATTGGGCATGGTGTCACCTCATTAGTCCCGATACTCTTCCAGGATGAACGCCTCGAAGATATCGCCCTCTTTGATGTCGGAGAACTTCTCCAGCGTGACGCCGCACTCGTAGCCCTGGGCCACTTCCTTAACGTCGTCCTTGAAGCGGCGCAGGCTGGCGATCTCGTCCTCGGTGACGACGATGCCGTCGCGCACAACGCGGATCTTGCTGGAGCGGGTGATCTTGCCCTCCAGCACGTAGCTGCCGGCCACCTGGCCCACGCTGCTGATCTTGTAGACCTGACGCACTTCCAGACGGCCCTGCTCCACCTCGCGGATCTTGGGGGCCAGCATGCCCTTCATGGCGTCGGTGACGTCGTTGATGGCGTCGTAGATGACGCGGTACATGCGCATCTCCACCTCGGCCTGGGCGGCCTCTTCCTTGGCCACGGGGTCGGGGCGCACGTTGAAGCCGATGATGATGGCGCCGGAAGCGGTGGCCAGCATCACGTCGGACTTGTTCACAGCGCCCACGCCGGTGTGGATGACCTTCACCCGCACCTCGTCGTTGCTGATCTTCTCCAGGCTCTGCTTCACGGCCTCGGCGCTGCCCTGCACGTCCGCCTTGACGATGATGTCCAGCTCCTTGCGCTCGCCCTCAGCGATCTGGCTGAACAGGTTATCCAGGGTGACCTTCTGGTAGGTGCTGAACTGGCGCTCCTTGGCCTCGGCGGCGCGCTTGTCGGCCAGCTCGCGGGCCAGCTTCTCGTCCGCAACCGCGTCGAACAGATCGCCCGCGGCGGGCACTTCGGTGAGGCCGGTGATCTCCACGGGGGTGGAGGGGCCGGCGGTCTCGATGAACTGGCCCTTGTCGTTCTTCATGGTGCGCACACGGCCCACGGCGGTGCCGGCGATGATGCAGTCGCCCTTGTGCAGGGTGCCGTTCTGCACCAGAATGGTGGCCACGGGGCCCTGGCCCTTGTCCAGCCGGGCCTCCACCACGGCGCCCTTGGCGCGGCGGTTGGGATTGGCCTTCAGCTCGCGCACTTCGGCCACCAGGTTGATGTTCTCCAAAAGGTCCGGGATGCCCGCGCCGGTGAGGGCGGAGACGGGCACGCAGATGACGTCGCCGCCCCACTGCTCGGGAACCAGCTCGTACTGGGTGAGCTGCTCCATGACCCGGTCGGGGTTGGCGGTGGGCTTATCCATCTTGTTGATGGCAACGATCACCGAGACCTGGGCGGCCTTGGCGTGGTTGATGGACTCAACGGTCTGGGGCATGATGCCGTCGTCGGCAGCCACCACCAGAACGGCGATGTCGGTCATGTTGGCGCCGCGGGCACGCATGCTGGTGAAGGCCTCGTGGCCCGGGGTGTCCAGGAAGGTGATGGGCTTGCCGCCGGCCACCACCTGGTAGGCGCCGATGTGCTGGGTGATGCCGCCGGCCTCGCCCGCGGTCACATGGGTCTTGCGGATGGCGTCCAGAATGGAGGTCTTGCCGTGGTCAACGTGGCCCATGACCACCACGACGGGGGGACGCTCCACCAGATCGGCGGCGTTGTCCTCTTCCACCTCGAACAGGCGCTCCTCGATGGTGACATGCACCTCTTTTTCCACCTTGGCGCCGAACTCCTCGGCCACGATGGCGGCGGTGTCGAAGTCCACCACTTCGCTGACGGAGGCCATCACGCCCAGACCCATCAGCTTCTTGATGACGTTGCTGGCGGTCTGCTTCAGACGGCTGGCCAGCTCGCCCACGGTGATCTCGTCGGGGATCTGCACCTTCAGCTGGGCCTTGCGGGCCTTCTCCAGCTGGATGCGCTGCAGGCGCTCGGCCTCGGTCTCCCGCTTCTTCTGGAAGGGCTGACGGCCGCGGTTCTTGTTGTTGGTGAATTTCTGCTTGTTGCCGGCGGGGGTGGGCTTGCGGCGGTTCTCCACGTTCTTGGTGCCCGCCAGCTCGGTGTACTTCTCGTTGAACTTGTCCAGGTTCACGTCCACGGTGCGGGTGTCCACCACCTTGGTCACTACCTCCCGCTTGGGCGCGGGGGCCGCGGTCTCGGGCTTTTTCTCCGCCTTGTGCCTGGGCCGGGGCATCTCCACCACGGTGCCATCGGCCTTCTTGAGAATCTCGCTCTCCTTGGGCTTGGGCTTCGGGGCGCTGTCCAGATAGGCAGACAGATCCGCCTCGGCGTTCTCCTGGGTCATGCGCTCGAAGAGGTAGTTCAGCTCCGCCTCGTCCAGATTGGCGCCCACCTTCTTGGGCTCGCCGCCCAGGTCGGCCAGGGTGTCGATGATCTGCTTGGCGGGTTTGTTCAGGTCTTTGGCGACCTCGCTCACTTTATATTTAATGATCATGCGTTGTCCTCCTTGTTCTGCTCGAGGCTGCGGCGGCACAAAACGGCCAGCTGCTCGTCGGTCACGGCGTAAACGCCCACCTTTTTCCAGGTGACGGCGCACAGGTCCGCCTGGGCGAGGGGCATCTGCAGGCAGGGGGCCAGGTCTTCGCAGTTCCGGCGCACCCGCTTGGCGGTGCCTTCGCTCACATCGCTGGCCAGCAGCACCAGATGGGCTTTGCCCCGGTACACGCTGTCCATCACGGCGTCGAAGCCCAGCACCAGCCTGCCCGCTTTTTTGCACAGCGACAGGGCAGAAAACAGTTTTTGATTATTCGTTTCCACTTTGGGCTCCTTCTATCTCCTGTTCGATCCGCTCGTAGACCTCGGGCGGGATCTGGGCCTCAAGCGCCCGCTCCAGGCGCTTGGCCTTGCGTGCCTTGGCCAGGCACTGGGCGCTGGGGCACAGGTAGGCGCCCCGGCCGGGCATCTTGCCCACACGGTCCAGGGCGATCTCGCCCTGGGGGCTGCGCACCACCCGCACCAGCTCTTTTTTCGGCTTCTGCTCGTTGCAGCCGGTGCAGCGGCGCAGCGGGATCTTTCGTTGTTGCACGGGGCAGCTTCCTTTCTTTTATAGTATGAACGGCAAAGAGGGGTTCAGTCCTCGGTGTCCTCGCCGTAGTAGCCGCTCTCGGGGCGGATGTCGATGTTGTAGCCGGTGAGCCGGGCGCACAGGCGGGCGTTCTGGCCCTTGTTGCCGATGGCCAGGCTCAGCTGATGGTCGGGCACGGTGACCTGGCAGGCCTTGCGCTCGCCCTCCAGAATTTCGACCTTCAGCACCTTGGCGGGGCTGAGGGCCGCGCCGATGAACTCGGTGATGTCCTCGCTCCAGCGCACCACGTCGATCTTCTCGCCGTGCAGCTGCTCCACGATCTGGTTGACCCGGGCGCCGTGGGCGCCGATGCAGGCGCCCACCGGGTCCACGTTCTCGTCCTTGGACCAGACGGCCATCTTGGTGCGCACGCCGGCCTCGCGGCTGATGGCGCGAATTTCCACGGTGCCGTCAAAAATTTCGGGCACTTCCATCTCGAACATCCGCTTGACCAGCTGCTCGCTGGTGCGGCTGATGATGATGCGGGGGCCGCGCTCGGTGACCAGCACGTCCTTGACGTAGACCTGCACATGCTGGCCCTCGTAGAACTCCTCGCCGGGCACCTGCTCGGAGCGGGGCAGCACCGCCTCGCCCTTGCCCATATCCAGCACAACGATGCCCTTTTCGCCGTCGATGCGAACCACCTGGGCGGTGACGATCTCGTGGGCCTTGGACTGCATCTCGCTGTACAGCTGGCTGCGCTCGGCCTCGCGGATGCCCTGACGGATGACGTGCTTGGCGGTCTGGGCGGCGATGCGGCCGAACTCCTTGGTCTTGAGGGGGGTCACCACGCGCTGGCCCACCTGGTAGGTCTTGCGGATGGCGTGGGCCTGCTCCAGGCTCAGCTGGGTGTGGGGGTTCTCCACCTCTTCCACCACGTCCTGCACCAGGTTGACGGTGAAGCGGCCGTTCAGCGGGTCGATCTCCACCAGAACGTTCTCGTCCTCCACCTCGTAGTCCTTCTTGACGGCGATGACGATGGCTGCCTTGATTTTCTCGATCAGGTATTCGGGGGAGAGGCCCCGCTCCTTGCCAAGCATATTCAGGGCCTCAAAAAACTCTGCGTTCATTTTTTCTGTTTCCTCCAATTTTGACCGGCCGCGCTTTGGGCCGTAGAATTTTGAAAGGCGCGAAACGCGCCGGGATCAGAACAGGTCCTCGTCGTCGCAAAGCTTCACAAAGCTTGCGTCCGCGAGGGCGAAGGTGACGGGGCCGGCAGGGCCTTCCAGCGTGACGAGGCCGTCGGCAAAGGCCAGCAGCGTGCCCTCCACCTCCCGCGCGCCGTCCGCGTTCGGGCGGATGAGCCGGGCGGCGATTTTCTGGCCCACATAAGGCCCGAAGTGCTCCGGCCGGGTGAGCCGGCGGCCGAGGCCGGGGCTGCCCACTTCCATATAGTAGCTCTGGTCGATGGGGTCGGCGGCGTCGATCACCGGGTCGATGGCCCGGCTCACCGCTTCGCAGGTGTCGGTGTCCAGCGGGGTGTCCCGGTCGATGAAGATGCGCAGGAACCAGTCCGGCCCCTCCTTTTCAAAGCGCACGTCCCACAAGCGCAGGCCCATGCCCTCCACCACCGGACGCACCAGCTGTTCCACCGCGCGCACCGTGTTTTTGCCGCCGTTTCCTTTCGCCATGGCATAACCTCCCAAACATGCAAAGAGAGCGAGCCTTGCGGCTCACTCTCCAGTTAAACATTCTTACCTTGGCATTATACCACGCGGTTTTGGTTTTTGCAAGCCTTTGGCGGCGCGGTTTTGCCCTCTTTTTGCGGGTTTTGGGCCCTTTGGGCTCACAGCGCCCACTCGCCGTTCTCAAAAATGGTCACGGTGCGGCCGTCCTTGCACAGGCCGGTGATGGTCATGTCGGCGGAGCCCACCATCACGTCCTCGTGGATGGCGGAGTCGTTCACGCCCAAAGCCAGCAGCTCCTCCTTGCTCATGGTGTTGCCGCCCTTGACGGTGCCGGGGTAGCCCGCGCCGAAGGCGATGTGGCAGGCGGCGTTCTCGTCAAAGAGGGTGTTGTAGAACAGAACGCCGCTGCGGTTGATGGGGCTGGAGGCGGGCACCAGGGCAATTTCGCCGATGCGGGCCGCGCCCTCGTCGCTTTCCAGCAGCTGGGCCAGCAGCTCGTCGTTCTTTTCGGCAGAGTGGGCCACCACCTTGCCGTCCTTGAAGGTCACCGAGAAGCCCTCGATGAGCTGGCCGTTGTAAACGTAGGGCTTGGTGCCCTTCACAACGCCGTCCACATGCAGGCGGTGGGGCGCGGTGAACACCTCTTCGGTGGGGATGTTGGGGATGAAGGGGATGCCGCTCGCCGCAACGCTGGCCGCGCCCTCCCAGGTGTGGTCGTCGGCCAGGCCCACCACCAGGTCGGTGCCGCCCGCGCTGGTCATGTGGATGCTCTCCAGGTTCAAAGCGTTCAGCTTGTCCCGGTTGGCGGTCATGCGGGCGGTGTGCTCCTTCCAGACGGCCACGGGGTCGGAGTCCGCGTCGATGCGGCAGACCTCAAAAATCAGCTGCCACAGTTTTTCCACCGCGGCTTCTGCCTCCATGCCGGGGAACACCACGGTGGCCCAGGCGGGGCTGGGGATGGCCACCACGCACCACTGGATGAGGTCGTTCATGGTGTAGTTGCGCCAGGGCTCCAGGGCGGCGCGCCGGGCCAGGCTGACCCGGTTCAGCTTGCCCGCGTCCAGGCCCGCCAGCGCCTCGGGGTCGTCGGCGTGGATGTTCAGCACGCAGGCGCCGCCCTCGCTCTCCACATAGTCCAGATAGCTGCGCAGCACATGGGGCTTCACGTCGCAAAGGGTCTTTTCGCTGGCCTTGTCCATGCGGATGCGGGTGAGCTGCTCGTCGGAGTACTTCACCACCACGTCCGCCGCACCGGCGGCAAAGGCGGCCTCAGCGCAGGCCCGGGCAAAGAAAGCCGCCTCCACCGGGCTCTGGATGATGAGGGTCTGGCCGGGGTTCACGTTCACCCCCACCTTCACGATGAATTCGGCGTACTTTTTCATCAGGTTCTTGTCCATATCCTATCTCCTTTCCCCCGCCGCTGGCGGGAGGCAATGTGTTCAGTATGGGCGAAAAAGCGGTTCACCACACCAGCGACAGCAGGGTGGTCAATATGCCCGCCACACCGATGGCAACGCTGCTCATGGCGCCCTGCACCTGGCCCATCTCCATGGCCCGGCCGGTGCCGATGGCGTGGCTGGCGCTGCCGATGGCCACGCCCGCGGCCACCGGGTGCTCCTCCAGCCGGAAGAGCTTGACCAGCAGCGGCGCGAAGGCCGCGCCCACGATGCCGGTGAAGAGCACGCAGAGGGTGGTGACGGCGGGCACGCCGCCCCCCGCCTCGCTGAGGGCGATGGCGATGGGGGTGGTGACGCTGTGGGGCAGGACGCTGTCGGTGAGGGAGGCGTCCAGCGCCAGCAGGCGGCACAGCCCCGCAGCCACAAGGGCGTTGGCCAGCGCGCCGGCGGCGCAGCCCAGCACCACCGGCCAGAAGTTTTCTTTCAGCACCTGCCGCTGCCGCCAGACCGCAAGGCCCAGGGCCGCGGTGGCGGGCAACAGCAGCATCTCCAGGTAGTTTGCGCCTTCCCGGAACCACTCCAGCGGGATCTGAAAGGCGGACAGCACCGCCACTGCCAGGGCGATGGCCACCACCAGCGGGTGGACCAGCGGATGCTTTGCTTTGGCCGCCACCCAGAGGCCCGCCTGCCAGGTGAGGGCGCAGAGGGCGATGCCGAACACGGCGTTGTTACAGATCAGTTCCTTCATTGCGGCCTCCTTTTTGGATGCGCTGCACCAGCCGCACGGTGAGGGCGGCGGCGCCGAAGGTGAAAAAGCCGCTGACCATGCACACGGCCGCCAGGGCAAGACCGCTGGAAGCCAGCAGGTCGAGATGTTCCAGCAGGCCCACCCCCGCGGGCAGGAACAGGAAGGTGAGGTTCTTCTGCAAAAAGTCGCACAGGCCGGCCACCGAGCCCTCCTTCACAAGGCCGACGCCCAGAAGGCCCGCCAGCAGCAGGATGGCCAGCACGCTGGCCGGCAGGGTGAAGGGCAAAAGGCCGCTGACCACCGTGGCCCCAAGGCAGATGCCAAACAAAATGAGTATTTGCCGGATAACGTTCATTCTCTCTCCTCGTCTCACCGAAAACGGGGCCCGCCGCAACCGGCGGGCCCCGTCCGATCTCAGGGCTAAAGGGCCTTAAAACTCGATCTTCTTCTCGATGTAGGCCTTGACCTGGTCGATGGGCAGACGCACCTGCTCCATGGTGTCACGGTCGCGGATGGTCACGCAGCCGTCGCCGGCCTTCTCGCCGTCGCCGAAGGTGTCGAAGTCCACGGTGACGCACAGCGGGGTGCCGATCTCGTCCTGGCGGCGGTAGCGCTTGCCGATGGAGCCGGTCTCGTCGTAGTCCACCATGAAGTACTTGGCCAGCTCCTGCCAGATGGGCCGGGCCTGCTCGCCCAGCTTCTTGCTCAGGGGCAGCACCGCCGCCTTGTAGGGCGCCAGCGCCGGATGCAGGCGCAGCACAACGCGCTTGTCGTTCTTGGCTTCGTCCACGACCTCCTCGTCATAGGCCTCGCACAGGAAGGCCAGGGCCACACGGTCGGCGCCCAGGCTGGGCTCGATGACGTAGGGGATGTAGTGCTCGTTGGTCTCGGGGTCGAAGTACTCCAGGCTCTTGCCGCTGGCCTCCTGATGGCGGCCCAGGTCGTAGTCGGTGCGGTCGGCAATGCCCCACAGTTCGCCCCACTCGGTGAACGGGAAGGCGTACTCGATGTCGGTGGTGGCGCGGGAGTAGAAGGCCAGCTCAGCGGGGTCATGGTCACGCAGGCGGAGGTTCTCCTCCTTGATGCCCAGGCTCAGCAGCCAGTTCTTGCAGTAGTCCTTCCAGTAGGCGAACCACTCCAGGTCGGTGCCGGGCTTGCAGAAGAACTCGCACTCCATCTGCTCGAACTCGCGGGTGCGGAAGGTGAAGTTGCCCGGGGTGATCTCGTTGCGGAAGGCCTTGCCCACCTGGCACACGCCGAAGGGCAGCTTGCGGCGGGTGGTGCGCTGGATGTTGGCAAAGTTCACAAAGATGCCCTGGGCGGTCTCGGGCCGCAGGTAGCAGGTGGAGGAGGAGTCCTCGGTCACGCCGATGGCGGTCTTGAACATCAGGTTGAACTTGCGGATGGGGGTGAAGTCGTGCTTGCCGCACACCGGGCACACCACGTCCTCATGCTCGGCGATGAAGGCGTCCAGCTCTTCCTGGCTCATGGCGTCGGCGTTCACCTCGGGGTGAGCGTCCTCCACCAGCTTGTCCGCACGGTGACGGGCCTTGCAGCTCTTGCAGTCCAGCAGGGGGTCGGAGAAGCCCGCCACATGGCCGGTGGTCACCCAGGTCTGGGGGTTCATGATGATGGCGGCGTCCAGGCCCACATTGGTGGGGCTCTCCTGCACGAATTTCTTCAGCCACGCCTTTTTCACGTTGTTCTTGAACTCCACGCCCAGGGGGCCGTAGTCCCAGCTGTTGGCAAGGCCGCCGTAGATCTCGCTGCCGGCGAACACAAAGCCCCGGCTCTTGCACAGAGCCACGATGGTGTCGAAGTTCTTTTCACGATTGTTCATTGCGCATTTACTCCTTTTCTCCGCCGCTGGCTGCGGCGTGATGATTTGGGTCTTTTATCAGTGTAAGCCCGCCGGGGCCGTTCGTCAAGATAATTCGGGCGGGAGTTTGCCCGCAGAACAAAAAAGGCCGCCCGGAGGGCGGCACATTCGTTCTTTTGGGTCACGGCTTTGTCTGTTCAAGGCCCTTTCTCAGCATACGCAGGGTGATGGCCACGATCGCGGCCCAGATCGCTCCGCTGGAGGCAGCGGAGACCGGCAGCATCCCGTTGCCGTCCGTCGCCGTGCGCTCCACCATGATGAGGGTGTTCTGCAGCGTCAGCACCGCCACCAGCGCGTCGATGAAATTGACCGTGCGCAGTTCCGCCAGCAGGATGCTGCCCCGCACCGCCGTAAGCAGAAGATAGAATCCGGCGATGCTCTTGTGCCAGACCGAGCCGCAGCGTATCCCCAGATACCCGTTGTACGCCGCGAAGAGCGCCGTACACACGGAGGATGCGCCGGCGCTGAGCAGGGTGCGGAGGGCGTAGTCTTCCCACCAGGCCCGCAGCAGGCGCGCGGCCCGGCCGTCACTTCTCATGGACGCCGTCTTTGGGCCGCACGCAGGCTTCGATGATGCCGGCGACCATTTCCACATCGTCTTCGCAGTCCCGCCGCAGCCACTCCTTGATGATGGCGGCGATGCCCTCCACATAGTAAACTATGTAATAGGGGCGGTGGGCGGCCGGGATCTCGAACCGCTCCAGGATGGGGCCGAGGATGTGCTGTTTCAGTTCCCCGTAGCGGGCGTCCACCTGCATGCTGGCGGGGGCGCGGAAGGCCGCCCGGTAGACCTTTTTGTTGTCGCGGATAAAGCGCAGGTAGGGCAAAAGATACTCCCGGGTGACCAGCACCAGTTCTTCCCGTTTCCGGCGGTCCAGATCGCCCAGGACCTCTTCGCCCCGGCGGGGGAAGTAGAACTCAAAGCGCCGGTTGATCGTTTCCATGGTCTCGTTCACCAGGTCGGCGATGGTCTCATAGTGCAGATAGAAGGTGGAGCGGTTCACTCCCGCCCGGCGGCATATCTCCTTCACCGTGATATACTCCAGGTCCTTCTCCTCCAACAGCGCGATGAGCGCCTCGTCCATCCGCACGGCGGTGTTGAAATATTTGCTCTCGGACTTGTTCATCCTGCCGCCCTCCCCGCGGTCACTCCCCTGCTTCGCTGATCTCCCGGGCCAGCTGCATGATCTCAAAGGCATATTTTTCCTTGCCCGAGCGCAGGAGCTTTTTGTAGATGGGATAGTTGAGGCCCACACCCATGATGCCCGAAACGCCCAGGACGATGCCCGCCCCCGTCATCAGAACGCCGCCGTTTCCGATCACCTGCATGGACAGGCACATGCCCACCCCCAGGACCAGGGTCATCAAAAGGCCGAAGCCGTAGGCGAAGATGTTGGCCGGGGCTTTGGCCCGGCGGTCCAGCTTGCGCAGGGCGACGACTTTGGAGGTGTCTTTGGGCGCGTACTCGTTGGCAATGGCTTCTGCAAAGATTTTGTCGGTATTCATTTTAGGTTTCTCCTCTGTGATGTGGTTTCGCAGCTGCTGATACCATCATAGAGGATGCGGGGCAAAAAAGGAACGACACCCTTCGCCCGTTGTGACGATTTAAGCCGGAGCCCCCGCGAAAATTTGCGAAGCAAAATTTCGCGGGGAAAAGGAGCCGCAGCGGAGTGAGCGCGCCGGTGACTTTTTGCAAAAAAAGTCGCCGCAAGCGATATGCCGCTCGTGGCCGCCCCCTGGGGCGGCCGGGGCCCCCGCGGAAATTTGCGAAGCAAAGTTTCGCGGGGAGAAGGAGGAGCAAGGGAGCGGGCGGATGACGCTTTTTTGCAAAAAAGCGTCGGAGCAAAGCGAACTTTGCTCCGACGCGGTGGTGCCTCCGATCGGAATCGAACCAATGACACGGGGATTTTCAGTCCCCTGCTCTACCAACTGAGCTACAGAGGCAAAAAAATGGAGCGGCTTACGAGGCTCGAACTCGCTACCTCCACCTTGGCAAGGTGGCGCTCTACCAGATGAGCTAAAGCCGCACATGGTCGGGATGACAGGATTTGAACCTGCGGCATCCTGCTCCCAAAGCAGGCGCGCTACCGAACTGCGCTACATCCCGTCTTTTGTCTATCTTTAAGGCCCATCGGGCCCAAAAGCACTGATAAAGAGGGCCGCAGCTCCCTTAGCGCAATTGTCGCGTGCTGCGCCGCACCGAAGGGCGGCTGGCCCGCTCTGTTGCGCGTCAAGGGCTCCGCCTCGCTTCATCCGCCACCGGCGGCGCTCGGCTTCGCCCACCGAACTGCGCTACATCCCGCTATGTTCGGGAAAAGGCTGGCGCCCGTATCCCAGAAGGGCACTTTCGCTATTATAACAGATTCGTCCCTCCGCGTCAATGCAGAGGGACGAATTTTTTTATTTTTCCTGCTGGGCCCGTTTTTCCTCGGCCTCTTCGGTGATGTCCTGGATCTCCGCCTGCCGCCGCTCCAGCTCCTGCTCCATCTGGGATTCCTCGGTCTTGATCTCCCAGTGGATGAGGAAGGTCAGCGCCGCCCGCAGCACGATGATGGCGGCCACCAGCCCGATCTCGGTGAACTCACGCACCACAACCGTGCGCAAAATCTCGCTGCCCAGCTTGAATTCCAGGCCCATGGCCATGCCCTTGGCCAGCTTGAGGCGGGTCAGGGGGTCACGGCGGATATAGTTCAGAATGCCCTGCAGCGCCGCCACAACGATGACGCCCACGCCGATGAACTCCAGCAGCACCACCGACAGGTTCACCAGAGTCACCAGGCCCTCGTGGAGCTGCTCATAGAGCGTGCTGAAAAACATCGGGTCGGCGTTCGTCACCCCTTCCGGGATCGGGGTCGCCATCGGAGCCATGCCCGCCATCAGTTCCATGTTCTCTCCTCCTCGCGCCCGCAGGCCGCAACGCCGGGCGCTTTCGTTTTGTAATATAATAAGTATATCAGATGTTCTGCCGTTTGCATAGGCCCCGCACGCGCGCAAAAAGGCTCCGCCGCGGTCGGCGGAGCCTTTTTCTTTCAGGGTCAGCGGTACATGCCGTTGGCCTGCATATAATCCGCGATCTGCTTGCCGTGGTGCTGCTCCTGCTGCTGGATGCCGCTGAGCACCTGGCGGCTCTTCTCGTCGCAGAACTCGAACACAGAGGTGTTGTACACCGCTGCCACGTACTTCTCGGTGGCCAGCAGGTCCGCCAGAAGGTAGGCGTCCTGCTTTTTGCCCGCGCGGGTGGCGGTGGAGCGGGGCGGCGTCTGCTCCTTCGCCGCCTTGGGCTGGGTCGACGCCGGGGCGGGCACCTTGCCCGCCAGCATGTCGGTCACGGCGTCGTAGTGGTTCTGTTCCGCCTTGGCGATCTGGCCCAGCATGGTCTTGAGGGCCGGGTCGCAGGCGGCCTCGGCGGCTTTGGCGTACTTCTCGGCGCACAGCTTTTCCTCGTTCTGCAGGTCTTTCAAAAGGCTCTGTTCCTTCTTGGTCATAGGCATAGCGTTTTCTCTCCTTTTTTCGCGTTTTGCGCGGTATGGTGTCAGTGTTCCCCAAAAACCGCCCGCTATGCAAAAAAAATCCCCGGCAGCCCGAAAGGGGCCGCCGGGGCGGTGAGGTATGTATGGGTTCAGTCCTCCATCCAGTCCTTGGCGCGGCGCACGGCTTTGTGCCAGCCGGCCACCAGCTTTTGCCGCTTTTCCTCGTCCATGGCGGGCTCGTAGAGCTTATCCAGCGTCCACTGGCGGCGGATGTCGTCCAGGCTGGACCACACACCGGTGGCCAGGCCCGCCAGATAGGCCGCGCCCAGGGCGGTGGTCTCCCGGATCATGGGCCGGCGGATGGTGCGGGACACAATGTCCGCCTGGAACTGCATCAGATAGTTGTTGGCGGAGGCGCCGCCGTCCACCCGCAGCTCCCGCAGCTGGATGCCGGTGTCCTGCTCCATGGCCCACAGCACGTCGGCGGTCTGGTAGGCGATGGACTCCAGGCTGGCCCGGATGATGTGGTTGCGCCCCGCGCCCCGGGTCAGGCCCAGAATGGCGCCCCGGGCGTACATGTCCCAGTGGGGCGCGCCCAGCCCGGTGAAGGCGGGCACCACATAAACGCCGGCCGAATCCTTCACCTTGTTGGCGAAGTACTCGGTGTCCGACGCCTCGGTGATGAGGTGAAGCTCATCCCGCAGCCACTGGATGACAGCGCCGCCCACGAACACGCTGCCCTCCAGGGCGTACTGCACCTTGCCCTCCCGGCCCACGGCGATGGTGGTGAGCAGGCCGTTCTTGCTCTGGTACATCCGCTCGCCGGTGTTCATCAAAAGGAAGCAGCCGGTACCGTAGGTGTTTTTCGCCTCGCCCGGCTCAAAGCAGGTCTGGCCGAAGAGGGCGGCCTGCTGGTCGCCGGCGATGCCCGCGATGGGCACCTCCACCCCCTGGATGTTCACATGGCCGTAGACCTCGCTGCAGCTTTTCACCTGGGGCAGCATATTCATGGGGATGCCCAGCCTCTTGCAGATGGCCTCGTCCCAGCACAGGTCCTTGATGTTATAGAGCATGGTGCGGCTGGCGTTGGTGTAGTCGGTCACATGCACCTTGCCGCCGGTGAGCTTCCAGATGAGCCAGGTGTCCACGGTGCCGAAAAGCAGCTTGCCCGCCTCGGCCTTTTCCCGCGCGCCGGGCACGTTTTCCAAAATCCACTGGATTTTCGTGGCGGAGAAGTAGGCGTCCACCAAAAGGCCGGTGTGCTCTTTCACATAGGCGGTGAACTCTGCGTCCTCCTTGAGCGTTTCGCACAAAGCGGCGGTGCGCCGGCACTGCCACACGATGGCGTTGTAGACCGGGCGGCCGGTGTCCTTGTCCCAGACGATGGCGGTCTCACGCTGGTTGGTGATGCCGATGCCGGCGATTTCCCGCACGTCCACCCCGCTCTGGGCCAGCACCTCCATCAGCACGCCGTACTGGCTGGAGTAAATTTCCATGGGGTCGTGCTCCACCCAGCCGGGTTTGGGGTAATGCTGGGTGAATTCCTTCTGGGCCAGCTGCACGATGTTCTGGTGGTCGTCGAAGAGGATGCAGCGGCTGCTGGTGGTGCCCTGGTCCAGGGCGATCACATACTTTTTCACGGCGTGGCGCCTCCTTTTTATCTGCTCTCCGCCGGGCCCGCGCCCGCCGGGCTTCGTCTCACATTTCCCAAACCGCCGGGCAGGTGGTGGACACCGCCGCCGCCCCTGCCCGCATGGCGGCGATGACCTCGTCCTTATATTTAATGAGGCCGCCGGCGATCACCGGCGTGGCGGTGGACTGGGTGATCTCGGTGATGACCCGGGGCATGATGCCCGGCAAAATTTCGATGAAGTCCGGCTTGCCCACCGAAAGCTGCGCCGGCAGGTTGGACAGGGCCAGCGAGTCCAGAATAAAGGCCCTCTGCACCGTGATGAGGCCCAGGTGCCGCGCCCGGCGCACCAGGGCCGGCCGGGTGGAGATGACACCGTCCGGCGCGCACATGCGGGTGAGGCCGTCCACCGCCACCTCCCGCTGGCTCAACCCGTCCAGAAGGTCGATGTGCACGATGGCCAGCTTGCCCGCCGCCCGCACCCGGCCCACCAGCTCGGCGACGTTCACCACCGAGCCGAACAGCAGAAACACCACCTCGCACTCGCTTTCCAGCGCCGCGGCAAGGCCCGCTTCGTCCTTCACCGCGGCGATGACCGGGCAGTCCAGCATGCGGCGTTTTTTCGTCTGGGTGTTATCGAGTTCCATTCCTTGCTTCCCCCTGTTACCCCTCAAGATTGATAAAAAATAAACATCTTACAAAGAAAGCGGGACGAACCCCGTTCGCCCCGCTCGTTACTCATTGGACATGATTTATTATGGCAGGATGCGCACCAAAAGTAAAGTACCAAGGTTAAAAACCGTCTTTTTCGACAAACTCACGCCGCCGTTTTTTATGTTTTGAATAAACGTTTTTAATTCTTTGTGAATTTTTTGTTTTTTATTGACGCAATATACTTTTGTGTGGTAGCATAAAACTAACGGATATGCTCCAGAGTTTTGGAAGTGAGCGTAAGAGCAAGATTTCTTGCCCTTACGCTTTTTCCATTTTCAGAGCATAAATATGCAATGGTTTTGATCCGCGGAAAAACGATTGCTCAAGCACGTAAAGCTCATTGGTAAAAAGGAGGAGGATATCACATGTCAAATCAAACCAAGCGCGAAAACCCGTTTTCTTTAAAAACAACAACAGGTGCGCTGCGCCTTCTGGCTTTACTTCTTTGCGGCGTTTTCCTGTTCAATTTCTTGGCCGCTGTTATTTCTTCTGATTTTGGTCAAGTTAAAGTATCCAAGCTCAAAATTGATTCCCGTGGCGCTGAGCTTGATATTGATCAGTATATTCCTGCCGGCACTTCCGACGCGGACAAGCTTCCCTGCGTAATTCTTGCCCATGGTCGAGGCGCGACCAAAAATGTAATGCGCGGATTCGCAGAAGAGTTGTCTCGGCGCGGATTCATCGTTCTGAATGTGAACGCTTACGGTATGGGCTTGAGTGAGCAGCCGGTAAGCGACGACGGCGGGGCTGGCGCGGAAATTTTTGCCTTTGGCACCAGTCCCCACGGACTGATCGATGCACTAGAGTTTGTTCGAACGCTGAATTATGTAGATCCCACCCGAATCGCCATGCTTGGTCACTCTTTCGGCAGCGGCCGCAGCAGCACAGCAGCCGTTCTGGATTGCGGTTATTACACGCTGAATGACCGGCTCATCAATATGCTGGCTGATACTTTCCAGCAAAGCTTCACTGCGGAAGAGATCGCGCAGAATGCGGATCAATTGGCCCAGGAGCGCCTGACCGCAGAGCAACTGGCCCACTACCAGACTTTACGCAATCAGATTCAGCAGGAGTACGACACCCGCCTGAACACGTTGATCCTCACCGGCGCAACATCCGGTCCTGCACCTTCCACCGTGAGTGTGGCTGGGCATGAAGTTCCGCGTGAATGCCAAGTCAACATTACATACATCGCCGGCATGTACGACTCGCTGGGCGCAGGCTCCATGTGGAGCGCCGATGGTACCACTTCCATTCTTGGCGAACCCTTTAAGAAAATGGAAACGTGGTATTCTGTTAGCTGTGACGGCACAGAGTATGCCGAGCTGGGCACTTTGGGGCAGATTAGCGCCATGGATAATCCGGGGCTTGCAGACGCTTTTGCCAGCCGGGAAGCCCGTTTGGTTTGCTTCAATCCTGAGTCGCATTCCAAGCAATACTTCTCCAGTGCGTCCACAGCAGACGCTGTGCGCATCCTGCAGGAAGCCTTCCTCTTCAACAATGGCGAGCTCAAAGATCCCGCCACTCACCCCATTGCCGCCGATAACGCCGTGTGGTTCTTCCGGGCTCTGTGTAACTTTGTCGCCATGCTTTGCATGCTCGGTCTTATGTTCCCGCTGGTCAGCCTGCTGCTTCGCACCCGTTTCTTTGCTCCCTGCACGTTTGAGGCAACGCCATCTTCCGTCACCACCCAAAAGAGCAAGGCAATGTATTGGGTATTTGCAGCTGCGACGGTGGTCGTCACCATCATTTCGCTTTATCAGGCCAACAGCGGCGGCCCCACTTGGGCAAATCCCTTTGGTCTTAAGCTTCCCGCAATTTTCACTTTGGTAAGCACCAGCGCCATCGCTTTCTGGTTTGTAGTATGGCTTGCCGTCTGCGCCGCCGGGCTGCTGGCGATCAAAGTTCTCCTGAACAAAAAAGCTACTGGCGAATTTGGTTTGAAAGTCCTTCATGTCACCGGTAAACTCTCTGTTATCTTGAAAACCATTTTGATGGCGCTGATCTATCTTGTGTTTGCCAATGCCCTGCTCAACGCCATCGAACAGCTGTTCAATCAGGACTTCCGCTTCTGGCAAACTATGTTTGCCGAAATGAAAGCCGAACACTGGCTGGTCGCTCTGCCTTACTTTGTAGTATTTTTGGCACTCTATGTTATTCTTGGTGTGGCAGTCAATTATGGTGCCAACGATGTGTTTAACGGCAAGAAAGAAATGGCTGTTACCGTAATCGTTAACTCGCTGGGTGTCTGGGCCTTGTGCCTGTTCTGTTATGTGATGTGGTTTGTCAACTGGACCGGAGCAGCCATCAGCGACTTTACCTTGTCTTACTCCATGTTGCTGTTCGTGCCTCTCACCGTTTACATCGCACGCAAAATGTACCTAATGACACGCAGCGTGTGGCTTGGCGCAGCGATCAATGCAGTGTTGTTGTCGTGGACATTGGTCAGTTCCGCCGGCATCGCCGACGCATATTATGGTCAGAATATCATCTCTGTTATTTTCGGGGCATGATCAGCCGCACCGTCTGACTCTTCGAGAGACTCTCATTAGGGACTTGCGCTGCTGCCTGACTCTGTGCTATAATAATTTGAATTGATTTGGTCAAACCGCTTTTGAGTTAGAGAGCAAAGCGGGAACACAGTCGGGATCGTCGGCTGTGTTCCTCTTTGCTCTTTTTTT
>NZ_DBFNWJ010000057.1:0-18660 GCF_048426865.1 Candidatus Allofournierella merdipullorum | reverse complement strand
CAAGAAGAAGTTCGTGGGCGAGAACCCCAACATCCTGGCTCTGCCCCAGACCTTCAAGCTGGCGGCTGTGCATCTGTGCATGAAGGACCCCAGCCAGGACTGCATGGACGAGTACGGCAACCATCCCTGCTGCGGCTGAATCCCATTGAACTGACGGGCGGGCCCTGCCGAAAACGGCGGGGCCCGCACCCTCGTGTAATTTGAAAGAAAGGGGGCGGCGCCCATGCAGGTGCTTGCCTATTTTATCATCAGTCTGCTGGCCAGCGTGGCGGGCGCCATCTGCGGCATCGGCGGCGGCGTTATCATCAAGCCCACCCTGGACCTGTTCCATCTGGACAGCGTGGCCACGGTGAGCTTTTTGTCCGGTTGCACGGTGCTGGCCATGAGCTGCTACTCCGTCACCAAATCCCTGCGCGCGGGCGACAGCAAGGTGGACCTGAAACTGGGCACCCCGCTGGCCATCGGCGCGGCGGTGGGTGGCGTGGCCGGCAAGCAGATGTTCGCGGTCATCAGCGCCCGTTTCGCCGAAACGGCGGGCGCGGTGCAGGCGGCGTGTCTGTTCCTCATCACCCTGGCCACCATGCTCTACACCATCAACAAGAGCCGCATCCGCACCCACAGGATTTTCAAGGTGTGGGTGTGCGTGGCCATCGGCCTGGTGCTGGGCATCATGTCCAGCTTTTTGGGCATCGGCGGCGGCCCCATCAACCTGGTGGTGTTCTACTACTTCTTCTCCATGGACACCAAAACCGCTGCCCAGAACAGCCTCTACGTCATCCTCATCAGCCAAATCACCAGCCTGGGGGCGACCCTCGTCACCGCCAGCGTGCCGCCTTTCGGGTGGCTGAGCCTGGTGCTGATGGTGGCGGGCGGCATCGGCGGCGGCATGCTGGGCCGCGTTGCCAACAAGCGGATGGACAACAA
Source organism: Candidatus Allofournierella merdipullorum (assembly GCF_048426865.1). Taxonomy (NCBI): domain Bacteria; kingdom Bacillati; phylum Bacillota; class Clostridia; order Eubacteriales; family Oscillospiraceae; genus Allofournierella; species Candidatus Allofournierella merdipullorum. The sequence continues at coordinate 17,736 of NZ_DBFNWJ010000057.1, read as the reverse complement.
GGCGGTGGAGAAGCTGTTCATCGGCCTGATGGGCGTCATCATGGCCATCAGCCTCTACAACGTCTGGCAGTACACCTTCGCAGTTTAACAAAACAGCAAGCGGAGCGGCCCCGGTCGGTTTGACCGGGGCCGCTTTTTTTCGGCGGGGGAGGGGAGAGGACGGGAAAGCCGCCCTGTCTGCCCCCCGCTTGCATTTTTCGGCTGGGGGTGTACAATACCATACCGTGAGAGATTTTTTGTGGAATCGGGGGAAAAACGATGGAGCAACAGGAAAAAGGCATTGACCTTTCGCTGCTGAACGAAGAACTGCGCCGGGCGGTGGAGGCCCACACCAAACCCATGGTCTGCTTTGAGGGCCTGAAAGTGACCGTCCTCCGGGAAGGCTATGTGGAGGCCGAGGCCCCCGTCACCGAGAACAGCCTTAACCCCTACGGCAACGCCCACGGCGGCTGGCTGTTCGCTTTGTGCGACACCTGCTCCGGCCTCGCGGCCAGCACCCGGGGCCGCCCCAACGTGACGCTGCAGGCCTCGGTGAACTACATCCGGGGCGTGAGACCCGGCGACACCGTCACCGTCAAGGCATTCAGCCGCCACAGCGGCGGGCGCACCGCCGTGAACCAGGTGGAGCTGTACGACCAGAACGGGCGGCTGCTGCTCACCGGCAGCTTTACCATGTACTACATGGACGCAAAAAAATGAAAAAGGCAGGGCGAAATGCCCTGCCTTTTTTGTTTTGCACATCCAGGCGGCCGCCATGTTGAAACCCCGGGCCGCCTGCCTGCGTTCAGATATTGAAACTATGGGGCGGCTGTCCTTTTGCACCTTGGCGTTCAAAAACATGGGGCCAACTGTCCTTATGCACTCCCGGCGTTTAAAAGTTGGAACCGTTCCAGCCCCAGTGCTCCGTCTCGGCGTACTTCACATACACCCGGTCGGCGGGCACGTCCAGCACGCTGTCCAGAATATCGCACACCCGGCCGGTGAAGGAGTTGTAGTCCTCGGCGGACGCGCCGCCGTAAACATTCACCTCCGCGATGGCCGCCGGCGCGTCGCTGCCCGCCATCCACAGGGCCTTTTCGCCCTCCACTTCCACCATCAGCCAGGCCTCGCTCTTGCCCGGAATGACTTCGATGGCCTGGCCCAGCATCGCTTTGATGCGCCCGGCCTGGCCCTCGTTCACCGCCACGTTGGCGCTCACCCGAATAAACGGCATGTTCTTTCCTCCCTGTTATTCCGCCGCGGGCAGATGCGCCCGCAGAAACTGCAAAACGTCCTCGTACACCTCGGCCTTGCCCGCCTCGTTCAATATCTCGTGGCGCATGCCGGGGTAGAGCTTCAGCCGCACGTCCAGCCCCGCGGCCTTCAGCCATTCATACACCTGGGTGGGGCCCTTGCCGTTCGCGCCCACCGGGTCCTTGTCGCCGGCAATGACGAACACCGGCAGGGCCTTGGGCACCCGCGCCGCCCAAGGCCTGCCGGTCACGGCGGCAAGGCCGCCGAACATGTCCCGGTAGGTGGCCGCCGTGAAGGTGAAGCCGCAGTCCGGGTCGGCGTCAAAGGCCTCCTGCACGGACTTGTCCGCCGCCAGCCAGGCCGAGGGCCCCTCGCCGGGGAACTGCTTGTGGTAGCCGCCGGTGGAGAGGGACTCGATGAGTTTGCCGGGGCTCTTGGGGCCCTTCACCGCCGCCTGCAGGCTGGCCAGCGCCCGGGCAAAGCCCAGCAGGGGATTGGCCCCCATGGTGCCGCAGATGACCGCGGCCGCAAGCCCGTCGCCCCAGCGGGCGATGTATTCCCGGGTCAAAAAGGAGCCCATGCTGTGGCCGAAGATGAACACCGGCAGGCCGGGGTATTTGGCCCGGGCGTCCGTCTCCAGCCGGTGCAGGTCGGCCAGCACATGCTCCCAGCCGTCGTGGTCGGCAAAGTGGCCCTGCACCACCGCCGAGCGCCCGTGGCCCGCGTGGTCGTTCATGAACACCGCAAAGCCGTGCTGCGCCAGAAAACTGCCGAAATCCGCGTAGCGGGCACTGTGCTCCGCCATGCCGTGCACCAGCAAAAGCACGGCTTTCGGCTCCTCGTGGGCCCACAGACGGGAAAAGATCTCGCCCTCGCCGCTGTGGGCGGGGCTGGTCCACTCACTGCTCTTCATGTTCTTCCTCCTTTTGTTCCGCCGCGCCGAAGGGCGCCAGCGACAGGCCGGTCACATCGCTCACCGGCAGCGAAAAGGCCAGGGCGTGGCCGATGCCCGCGCCCTCGGCGCAGATGGCCTTCATCACCGGCTGCCGCCCCGCGGCGGGCACCAGGATGAGAACCACGTCCTTTTCCGGCTGGATGGTGATGTGCAGGAATTTCTGGGCTTCCTCGGCGGCAAGGCTCCGGCCGCGCACCACCGTGCCGCCCCGGGCCCCCGCCCCGCGGGCGGTGTCCATCACGTCGGCGGCAAAGCCATGTTCGGTGATGACCACGATGAGTTCATGCTGGCTGCGCATGGGTCGCTCCTCCTTTTGGGATGGTGTTTCGGCCGCCGCTGCCGCGGCGATGCGCTGGTGGGCCAGCGCGCTGATGCTGCACAGGTCGATGGTGAAGGCGATGCCCCGCCCCGGGCGGTAGAGCTCCAGCCGGTCGGTCAGCGCCGCCAGCACTTCGCCGGCGTCCCCCGGCAAAAGCGCAAGCACCACGTCCTTTTCCGGCTCGTCCAGGCCCAGCAGGTCCATCACTTCCGCGCTGGCGGTGCCATGGCCCAGCAGCACGAGCTGGGTCAGGATGCGGCGGCGGCGCAGCTCGGCGGACACCGCCTCGCCCTTGCCCCGGTCCACCACGGCGAACAGGCAGCGTATGGATGAAAGCGCTTGGTTCATTGCACATCCTCCTCGGGGCCCGCGTCCAGTTCCAGCACGTCGTCCGTCTCCTGCGCCGGGGCGCTTTCGCCGGCGTGCCGGGTCTTGAACTGATACACCAGCCCGATGATCTGAATGGTGATGAGGGGTATCATGGCCACCATGGCCACCACCCCGAAAGCGTCGGTGAGAATGTTGCCCCCCACCGCCTCGCAGGCGCCCATGGCAAAGGGCAGAAGGAAGGTGGCGGTCATGGGGCCGGAGGCCACCCCGCCGGAGTCAAAGGCCACGGCGGTGAAGATGCGGGGCACGAAAAAGCTCAAGGCCAGCGCCAGGGCGTAGCCCGGCAGCAAAAACCACAGAAGGGGCACGCCGGTGAGCACCCGCACCATCGACAGCCCCACCGAGGCCGCCATGCCGATGGACAGGCCCGCCATCATCACCTTCTGGGAGATGGCGCCGCCGGTGATCTCCTCCACCTGCTTGTTCAGCACCAGCACGGCGGGCTCGGCCTTCACCAGAAAGTAGCCGATGAGCATGCCCACCGGCACGATGAGCCAGCGCAGGGGCAGCTGGGCCAGACGGCGGCCCAGCTCGTTGCCCGCGGGCATGAAGCCCACGTTCACCCCGGTAAGGAAGAGGGTGAGGCCCAGGAAGGTGTAGAGGATGCCCACCAGGATCTTCGCCAGCGCCCGGCGGCGCAGCCTGAAGAAGAGCACCTGGAACACCAGGAAAAAGGCTAGGATGGGCCCCAGGGCCAGGGCCACCTCTTTGGCGTATTCCGGCGCCGCCGTTCCGAAGGCCGCCAACAGGGCGCGGGTGTCCTCGATTTCAGACACCGACAGGGGCGTGTAGCCCGAGTCGCCCGAGCGGTAGATCATGCCCAGGATGAGCACCGACAGCACCGGCCCGATGCTGCACAGCGCCACCAGGCCGAAGCTGTCGCCCTCGGCGTTTTTGTCCGAACGCACGGCGGTGAGGCCCAGGCCCAGCGCCATGATGAAGGGCACCGTGATGGGCCCGGTGGTCACCCCGCCGGAGTCGAAGGCCACCGCCAAAAAATCCGACGGCACGAAGCGGGTGAGGATGAACACAAGAAGATAAAAGACGATGAGCATGGCCGGCAGGCTCCAGCCCAGCAAAATGCGCAGGAAGCTCAGCACCAGGAACAGCCCCACCCCGGCGGCCACCGTCAGGATGAGCACCATGTCCGGCACGGCGGGGGTCTGGCTGGCCAGCACCGCCAGGTCCGGCTCCGCCACCGTCACCAGCACGCCGATGAGAAAACAGCCCGCCAGAATGAGCCACAGTTTGCGGGTGCGGGTGAGGTGGGTGCCCACCAGTTCGCCGATGGGCATCATGGCCATGTCCGCCCCCAGGGTAAAAAACCCCATGCCCAGGATGAGCAGGGCCGCCCCTGCCAGGAACAGGCACAGGGTGGAAAGATCCACCGGCACCACAAAGGCGCACAGCGCCAGCACGATGAGGCTGACGGGCAGCACGGCGGCCAGGGATTCGTGGATCTTCAGCTTGAGTTGTTTGTTCAAGGGCATCGCCTCCTTTGACGCGGGTGGACGCGCCGCGCCGGCAAAGGGGTGCGTCAAACCGGCGGCGGCGGGAGGGCCGGGCCCGAAGGCGCCCTCGCAAGATATATATTCATTATATAACGGGGGAGCCGCGAGCCGCAAGCATGGAAAATTTTTGCACAGGCCATATTTTTTTAATACAAGTGCGTAGTTTTTTCTATCGTTTTTTCCATTCCGGACAGGTAAAATGGTCTTGTCACCGGGCGAAACGGCTTTTCGGCGCGAAGGCGCAAAAGGCCCCGCCCAAAAATTAAGGAGGACAAACCATGAAAAAGCTTCTTGCACTTGCACTGAGCGCTGTGCTGGCCCTGAGCCTGGCGGCTTGCGGCGGCACCCCTGCTTCCACCCCTGCTTCCACCCCCGCTTCCGGGGCCACCTCTGAGGGCGGCGCTACCGCCACCTCCGACATGCGCGTGGACGTGTTCTACTACGACTTCTCCGACGTGTACATCTCCACCGTGCGTGCCGCCATGGACGAGCAGCTGAAGGCCATGGGCATCGAGCCCAACAACTGGGATGCCGCCGGCAGCCAGCCCACCCAGACCGACCAGGTCAACACCGCCATCACCGCCGGTTCCGACCTGCTGATCGTCAACATCGTTGAGACCGCCACCTCCGCTCCCGCGCAGGACATCGTGAATGCCGCCCAGACCGCCGGCATCCCCGTGATCTTCTTCAACCGCGAAGTGGCCGACAACGAAGTCATCAACAGCTATGACAAGTGCGCTTTCGTGGGCACCAACGCTCCCGACGCCGGCCATATGCAGGGCGAGATGATCGGCAACTACCTGCTGGAGAACTACGACACCGTTGACCTGAACGGCGACGGCACCATTTCCTACGTCATGTTCAAGGGCCAGGAGGGCAACGCCGAGGCCGAGGCCCGCACCCAGTACGCCGTTGAGGACGCCAACAAGCTGCTGACCGAGGCCGGCAAGCCCGAGCTGAGCTACTACGACGACAAGGCTTCCACCAAGTACCTGGTCGACACCGAGGGCAAGTGGTCCGCCAAGGCCGCCAACGACTACATGGTCGCGCTGCTGGGCTCCTACAACAAGGACAACAACAACATGGTCGAGCTGATCATCTGCAACAACGACGGCATGGCCGAGGGCGCTATCTCCGCTCTGCAGAACGTTGGCTACAACAACGGTCCCGACACCACCATCATCCCCGTGTTCGGCGTTGACGCCACCGACAGCGCCAAGGCGCTGATCAAGGCCGGCAACATGGCCGGTTCCATCAAGCAGGACGCCGTGGGCATGGCTACCACCATCAACACCCTGGTCAAGAACGTCCAGGACGGCGCTGAGCTGATGGCCAACACCGATCAGTTCGTCGTGGACGAGGGCGTGGCCAAGATCCGCGTTCCCTACGCGATGTACGACGCTACCAGCGAGGACTGATCAACTCCATCCGCTGAACGAACCCATGGCCGGGCGGGGCTGCACTGGCAGCCCCGCCCGGCCTCACGTGGGATAACCGCCCTTTTGCGAAGGCGGGCTTTCCCGCGAAGAGAGGAGGAAGAATATGGAGCAGCCGGCACTGCTGGAGATGCGCGGCATCTGCAAAGAGTTCCCCGGCGTGAAGGCGCTGGACAACGTCAACCTCACCGTGCGGCCGGGCACCGTGCACGCCCTGATGGGTGAGAACGGCGCGGGCAAATCCACCCTGATGAAGTGCCTGTTCGGCATCTACCACAAGGACGCGGGCACCATCACCCTGGACGGCAAAGAGGTCAACTTCCGCAGCTCCAAGGAAGCGCTGGAAAACGGCGTGGCCATGGTGCATCAGGAGCTGAACCAGGCCCTGACCCGCAGCGTGCAGGACAACCTCTGGCTTGGCCGCTACCCCAAGGTGGCGGGCATCATGGTGAGCGAGGGCCTGATGGCCAAGCGCACCAAGGAAATTTTCGACACGCTGGAAGTCACCGTGAACCCCAAGGCCATCATGTCCACCCTGCCCGTGAGCCAGCGGCAGATGGTGGAGATCGCCAAGGCGGTTTCCTACGATTCCAAGATCATCGTCTTTGACGAGCCCACCTCGTCCCTCACCGAGACCGAGGTGGAACACCTGTTCCGCATCATCAACATGCTGCGGGACAAGGGCTGCGGCATCATCTACATAAGCCACAAGATGGAGGAGATCCTCCGCATCAGCGACGACGTGACCATCATGCGTGACGGCACCTGGGTGGCGACCCGCCCGGCCAAAGAGCTGACCATGGACGAGATCATCCGCCTGATGGTGGGCCGCGAGCTCACCAACCGCTTCCCGCCCAAGGAGAACACCCCCGGTGAGGTCATTCTGGACGTGCAGCACATCGCGGGCAAGTACACCCGCCTGAAGGACGCCACCTTCCAGCTGCGCAAGGGTGAGATCCTGGGCATCGCGGGCCTGGACGGCTCCGGCCGCACCGAGGTGCTGGAGAACCTCTTCGGCGCCATGACCCGCCAGGGAGGCACCATCACCCTCCACGGCAAGGAGATCCGCAACCGCACCCCCCGCGAGAGCATCAAGAACGGCTTCGCCCTGCTCACCGAGGAGCGCCGGGCCACCGGCATCTTCGGCATCCGGGACATCAAGGAGAACACCGTTATCTCCAGCCTGAAGGACTACCTGAAGGGCGGCCTGTGGCTGAGCGACAAGAAGATGCGCGATGACACCGACTGGTCCATCCAGGCCATGCACATCAAGACCCCCAGCCAGCGCACCCAGATCCGTTCGCTCTCCGGCGGCAACCAGCAGAAGGTCATCATCGGCCGCTGGCTGCTCACCAAGCCCGAGATCCTCCTGCTGGACGAGCCCACCCGCGGCATCGACGTGGGCGCGAAGTACGAGATCTACCAGCTTATCATCGACCTTGCCAAAGAGGGCAAGGGCGTCATCATGGTCTCCTCCGAGATGCCCGAGCTGCTGGGCGTGTGTGACCGTATTCTGGTCATGTCCGGCGGCCAGGTGGCCGGCGAGGTGGACGCGGCCAACACCAGCCAGGAGGAGATCCTCACGCTGGCGGCCAAGTATGTGTAAACGAGGAGGAATCGACTGATGAATAACAATCCTTCCGCTCTGGCCGAAAAGGCCAAGGGCCTGGACGCCAAAAAGATCGGCAACGCCCTGTTGAACAACGCCCTCATCATCATCATGCTGGCGGTGGCGGTGTATGTGGCGGTGACCGAGCCGTCCTTCCTGGCCCCCCGTTCTCTGGTGAACCTGCTCAGCCTGACCGCCGCCTACCTGCCGGTGGCTCTGGGCATCGCCGGCTGCATCGTGCTCACCGGTACCGACCTGTCCGCCGGCCGCGCCGTGGGCATCACCGCCTGCGTGGCTGCCTCGCTGCTGCAGGCCGCCGACGCCCCCAATAAGATGTGGCCCGCCATCGGCACCCTGCCGGTGCCCGTGGTCATTCTGATCGTGGTGCTCCTGGGCGCTGCCATCGGCGCCTTCAACGGCTTCTTCGTGGCCAAGTTCAAGCTGCATCCCTTCATCGTGACCCTGGCCACCCAGCTCATCCTGTACACCATGCTGCTGCTCTACGTCAAGATGGGCAACAACAACGGCATGGCCATCTCCGGCCTGGACGACGGCTACCGCAACTTCGTGGTGGGCAACCCGCCCCTGCTGAGCTTTGCCGGCGGCACCATCCAGATCCCCAACTACGTCATCTACGCGGTGCTGCTGAGCATCCTGATGTGGTTCATCTGGAACAAGACCACCTTCGGTAAGAACATGTTCGCCCTGGGCGCCAACGAAGAGGCCGCCCGCGTTTCCGGCGTCAACGTGTTCATGACCACCATCATGGTCTTCGCCCTGGCCGGCGCCATGTACGGCTGGGCCGGCTTCGTGGAGTCCGCCCGTGTGGCCTCCAACACCGCCAACACCGGCGTGAACTACGAGCTGGACGCCATCGCCGCCTGCGTCATCGGCGGCGTGTCCTTCGTGGGCGGCATCGGTAAGATCAGCGGCATCATCATCGGCGTTATCATGCTGCGTCTGATCTTCGTTGCCCTGCCTCTGGTGGGCATGGACCAGAACCTCCAGTACGCCATCAAGGGCGGCATCATCCTGTTCGCCTGCGCGCTGGATATGCGCAAGTACCTGGTCAAGAAATAAGACCTTTTCCAAAACGCCGAGGGCGCCCTGCAAAGGGCGCCCTTTTTGCGGTTTTCAAGGCCTGCCGGGTATGGTATACTGAGAGCGAAAGGGAGGTCGAAGCATGGAACTGTATCGGGTCCTTTTGGCGGACGACGAGGCGGAGATCCGCCAGGGCATCAGCCGCAAGATCGACTGGGCGGCGCAGGGGTTCGAGCTGGCGGGCGAGGCGGAAAACGGCGCCGAGGCGCTGGAACTGGCGGAGCAGATCCGCCCGGACGTGGTGCTCACCGACATCAAAATGCCCTTTATGGACGGGCTGGAGCTCTGCCGCCGGCTGCGCCGGCAGCTGCCGGCGGCCAAGCTGGTGGTGTTTTCCGGCTTCGACGATTTTGAATACGCCCGCCAGGCGGTGAGCATGGGGGTGTCGGAATACATCATGAAGCCGGTGAACGCCCGGGAACTGGAGGGCGTTCTGGCCAGCCTGCGCTCGCAGCTGGAGGCCCAGCGCCAGCAGCGGCGGGACATGGAGGCTTTGCGCCGCCGCTATGAGGAGAGCCTGCCGGTGCTGCGGGAGCTGTTCTTCGCCCGTTTGCTGGACGGCCGGGTGCCTCCCGACCAGCTGGCCGAGCGTGCCGCCCGCTATGAACTGGAACTGCCCGGCGGCCCCTGGGCCGCGGCGCTGGTGCAGATGGACCTGCCCGCGGGCCAGCCCGCCGAGCGGGACGAACTGCTGCTTTTGTCGGTGCGCTCTTTTCTGGAGGAGCACTTTGAGCTGGAGGGCTGCTGGCTGCGCACCCTGCTTTACAACGACGCGGTGGCCCTGCTGGCGGGGCTTCAAAATCCCGAGCAGCTCTACCCGCTGATGTCGGAGCTGGAGCGCCTGTGCGCCCTGGCCCCCAGCTGTCTGGGCCTGGGCCTCACGGTGGGCCTGGGCCAGCTGTGCGGCGCGGCGGGCCAGCTGCACCAGTCCATGGAAGGGGCCATCGCCGCCCTGGATTACCGCCTGCTGATGGGCGGGGGCCGGGTGCTCTACATCGGCGACCTTGAGCCGGACGCCAGCCTGCGCCTTTCCCTGGACGACGAGGACCAGCGGGCCCTGGCCACGGCGGTGAAGCTGGGCAGCGAGGAACAGCTGGACGCCACCCTCCACGAACTTCTGGACCGGGTGCGGGCCAGCCGCCTGCCCCCCGCCCAGTGCCAGCTGTATGTGCTGGAGATCGTCACCTGCCTTGTGCGCCTTGCCCGCTCGGGCGGCGTGGAGGTGGAGGACGTGTTCGGGCCGGACTTCGCAGGCGCGGTGCCCGCGGCGCAGTTTTCCTCGCTGGAACGGCTGGGGGAGTGGCTGGGCGAGCGCTGCCGCCGGCTGCGGGAACTGCTGGGCCGCCGCCGCACCGACAGCGCCGGCCGCACGGTGGAGGAGGCCAAAAGCTACATCGCCGCCCATTTTGCCGACAGCGACCTGGGCGTGGAGGCGGTGTGCGAGCATCTGCACCTTTCGCCCACCTATTTTTCCACCCTGTTCAAGCGGGAGACCGGCCAGAGCTTTACCGCCTGCGTCACCGAGCAGCGGATGGCCGAGGCGGCGCGCCTTTTGCGGGAGACGGAGGAAAAGACCTACCTCATCGCCCAGCGCACCGGCTACGCCGACCCCAACTATTTCAGCTATGTGTTCAAGCGCCACTTCGGCATGACCCCCTCCAAGTACCGGGCGGGCCAGGCCTGAGGGGCAAAAGGATTCTGTAAGGAGGCGAAAGGGCCGTGAAAAAACTGTTCACCCGGGCGGCGGCGTCCCTTTCCCGGCGCTACCGCACCATGAGCATCCAGATGGTCATCTCCCTGTCCTTCACGGCGGCGGCGGTGGCGGGCATGCTGCTCATGGGCCTGAGCCTTGTCTGGCGCTACTCCGCGGGCACCGAGCAGCTGGTGCGGGAGAACACCGAGCGGGTGCTCAGCCAGGTGAATATGAACATGGACAGCTACCTGCGCCGGATGATGCGGGTGAGCGACACCATGTACTACCGCATCATCAAAAACGCCGACCTTGCCACCCAGAGCCTGGACGAGGGCATGGAGCTGCTGTACGAGGAGAACCGGGACGAACTGGTCTTCATCGCCGTGTTCGACAGCAAGGGCGCGCTGGTGGCGGGCACCCCCCTCACCGCGCTGAAAGAGGGGGCGGACCCCGCCTCCTCCGACTGGTACCAGGCGGCGCTGGACAAGATGGAAAACCTCCACTTTTCCCCCCCCCACATCCAGCACCTCTTTGCCGACCCGGACGACAGTTTCCGGTGGGTGGTGTCCCTGAGCCGGTATGTGCAGCTCACACGGGAGGGCAGCACCTACAGCGGCGTTTTGCTGGTGGACATGGGCTTCTCCGGCATCGAGCAGGTCTGCCGGGACGTGGAACTGGCCGGCGGCGGCTACATCTACCTCACCGACGCCTCCGGCGAGATCATCTACCACCCCCGCCAGCAGCTCATCTACGCCGGCCTTGAAACCGAGAACAACCTGGCGGCGGCGTCGCTGCCCGACGGTGTCCACACCGAGACCTTTGAGGGCGAACGGAGGCTGGTGGCAGTCAAGACGGTGGGCTACACCGGCTGGAAGCTGGTGGGCGTTGTGCCCCGGGGCGGCGCGTCCGACGACAGCTACACCTTCCTCTTCGGCCTGTCCATGCTGCTGTTCTCCGCCTTTTTGATGGCGCTGCTCAACTTCCGCATCTCCGCCCGCATCTCCGACCCCATCCGCCGGCTGGAACAGTCGGTGAAGGAGCTGGAGGCCGGGGCCCAGGAGGTGGCCATCCGGGAGGACGGCTGCTACGAAGTGCGCCGTCTGGCCCACTCCATCGCGTCCATGGTGTCCACCATGCGGCATCTGATGGACGACATCATTTTGCAGGAAAAGCGCAAGCGCCGCAGCGAGCTGGAAGTGCTGCAAAGCCAGATCAACCCCCATTTCCTCTATAACACGCTGGACTCGGTGATCTGGATGACCGAGGCCGGCCGCTACGACGAGGCCATCCAGATGGTCACCTCGCTGGCGCGGCTGTTCCGCATCGCGCTGAGCCGCGGCCGCAGCTTCATCCCCCTGGCGGACGAGCTGGAGCACGCGCGGCACTACATGACCATCCAGCAGATCCGCTATCAGGACAAATTCACCGCCTCGGTCACCGCCGAGGAGGGAGTGGAGGGCCTTTATACCCTCAAACTCATCGTGCAGCCTCTTCTGGAGAACGCCATCTACCACGGCATGGCCGGCTGCGAGGAGGACGGGCGCATCACCGTCACCGCCCGGCGGGACGGCAGCGACCTTGTGATCGACGTGGCCGACAACGGCACCGGCATGCCCCCCGAGGTGGTGGAGCGCCTGCTGGACGAGAGCCAGCCCCAGACCCGGTCCAGCGGATCGGGCATCGGGGTGCGCAACGTCCACCGGCGCATCCGGCTGACCTTCGGCGAACAGTACGGCCTTGAGGTGTTCAGCGAGCCGGACGAGGGCACCACCGTGCGCATCCGGCTGCCCGCCCTCACCGCCGAGGAGGCCGCGCAGCTGCAACGGGAGGAAGAGCCATGAACAAACACAGGACCAACGCGCTGCTGCAGCTGCTGGTGCTCTTTGCGCTGGCGGCGGCGGTGGTGCTCACCCTGGCCTGGTCCCAGCTGCCCTTTGCAAGGCGGGAGAGCGAGCCGGTGGAGGTGTCGGTCATCCTGCGCCAGGCCGACGCCGCCCTCTGGGCCAACGCCCGCCTCGGCATGGAGCAGGCGGCGGGCCAGCTGCGGGCGGAGCTGCGCATCGTGGCCCCCACCGCCGACAACGACCCCGCCGAACAAGCCCGGCTGATGCGCTATGAGGCCGAGCGGGGAGCGGACGTGCTGGTGGTGGTGCCCGCGGGGGAACTGCCTGCGGACGTGGGCGTGCCGGTCATCACGCTGGAATCCGCCGGCGGGGCGGGGGCTGTCTGCCCTGACAACGAGGCCCTGGGCCGGGCTCTGGCCGAAGCGGCTCTGGCGGACGCCCCGGCGGGCAGCGTGCTTCTGGTGGACACCGCTCCCGGCGCGGCCGGGGTGAGCGCGCGCCTTGCCGCCGCGAAGGCGGCGCTGGAAGAGGCGGGCGTGGAAACAGCCGAGACCGCCCCGGCGGAAAAGGCCCAGCTGGAAACCACGCTGGCCGAAACCGACGCGGCGGCGGTGCTGCTGTTCGAGCCGTCGGCCACCGAGGCGGCGGCGGACGCCAAGGAAAAACTGGAATGTTCCGTGCCGCTCTACGGCGTGGGTTCCACCGGCGCCATCGCCGCGGCGCTGGAGCGGGGGACCCTCTCCGCCAGCGGGGTGTGGAGCGAGTTCGCCGCCGGGTATCTGGCGGTGGAAGGGGCGGTGCACGCCGCCAGGGGCGAGGACTGGCAGCCCCAAACGCTGGACTTCTTCATTCTGCGGGGGGAGGACATCTATGAACCGGACAACCAAAAGCTGCTGTTCCCGGTGGCTTCGTAAAGCGGCCGCGGCCCTTGCCTGCGGGCTGCTGGCGGCGCTGGCCGCCGGCTGCTCCGGCCGTGCCGCCGAGCCGGAGGTGCTGCGGGTGGGGGTGGCCCTCTACACCCAGGACGACACCTTCATCTCCACCATCGCCCAGGAGCTGGAGCGGATGGCCCGGGAGGAGGAGCAGACCCGGGGCGTGCGCATCAACCTGTCGGTGATGGACGGCCGCTCCAATCAGACCACCCAGCTGGACCAGATCGACAGCCTCATCGACCGCGGGTGCGACGCGCTGTGCGTCAACATCGTGGACCGTACCGCCGCCGCCGTGCTCATCGACAAGGCCCAGAAGGCGGGGGTGCCCCTCATCTTTTTCAACCGCCAGCCGGTGGCGGAGGATATGCTCCGCTGGGAGCACGCCTACTATGTGGGCGCCAAGGCGGAGGACGGCGGCATCCTGCAGGGGCGGCTGGTGCTGGAAGCCTGGCAGCTGGACCCCGCCCTGGACCGCAACGGCGACGGGGTGCTTCAATACGTGATGCTGGAGGGCGAGCCCGGCCATCAGGACGCCATGCTGCGCACCGAATACGCCGTCAAGACCCTCACCGACGCGGGGGTGGCGGTGGAAAAGCTGGCCAGCGACACCGCCAACTGGAAGCGGGGCCAGGCCATGGCCAAGGCCCAGCAGTGGCTGGACAGCGGGATGGAGGACTCCATCGAGGTGGTGTTCGCCAACAACGACGACATGGCCCTTGGGGCCATCGACGCCTTCAAGCAGGCCGAAGCCCGGCTGCCGCTGGTGGTGGGGGTGGACGCCACCGCCCCGGCGCTGGAAGCGGTGGAAGCGGGGGAGCTGTACGGCACCGTGCGCAACGACGGCGCGGGCATCGCCCGGTCCATGCTGGACCTGGTGCTGGCGCTGGCGGAGGGCGCCGACCCCGCCGAGGCGGTGGAACTGGAGGACGGGCACTATGTCTGGCTGCCCTACCGCACCGTCACCGCCCGGGACCTGCAGCAGGAAACGGGCTGAAAAAGGGACGGCGTGCCTGCGCCGCCCCGCTGCCGTTTGCCGTGCAGAAAAATTTTTAACGCAAACGCACTTCACAACCGGCGGCGGATGGGGTATACTGTGGGGTATGACTTCAAAGACCGGACCTTTTTGCCCGGCGCAAATAAACGGAGGCGTTCCAATGAACATCGCGCGCCTGCGGCATCTGACCAGTTTTCAGATCATTATTTTGCTGTTTGCCGCAGTCATTCTTGTGGGGGCACTGCTGCTGATGCTGCCCTTCGCGTCCCAGAGCGGCCGCATCACTCCCTTCAATGAGGCCCTCTTCACCGCCACCTCGGCGGTCTGTGTTACCGGCCTCGTGGTGCAGGACACCGCCACCTACTGGTCCTGGTTCGGCCAGGCGGTCATCCTGCTGCTCATCCAGATCGGGGGCCTGGGCGTGGTCACGGTGGCCTCGGCCATCGCCCTGCTGGCCGGGCGGCGCATCTCGCTGATGCAGCGGGGCACCATGCAGGAGGCCATCGCCGCCCCTAAGGTGGGCGGCATCGTGCGGCTCACCGGCTTCATTCTGCGGGCGGTGTTCCTGATCGAGGGCATCGGCGCTGTGTGCCTTGCGCCGGTGTTCGTGCGGGATTTCGGCCTCAGAGGCATCTGGATGGCGGTGTTCCATTCCGTCTCCGCCTTCTGCAACGCCGGCTTTGACCTGCTGGGCGCGCCGGGCGCGGAGTACGCCTCCCTCACCGCCTACCGGGCCGACCCGGTGGTGAACCTGGTCATCATGGCCCTCATCGTGGTGGGCGGCATCGGCTTCCTCACCTGGGACGACATCCGCACCAACGGCCGCCATCTGCACCACTACCGCATGCAGAGCAAGGTCATTCTGGCCACCACGGCGGTGCTCATCGTGGTGCCGGCGGTGTGGTTCTTCTTCGACGAATTTTCCGGCCTGCCCCTGGGCGAGCGGGTGCTGATGAGCCTGTTCCAGTCCATCACCCCCCGTACCGCCGGCTTCAACACCGCCGACCTCACCGCCTTGAGCGGCCTTGCCCTGGCGGTGACCATCGTGCTCATGCTCATCGGCGGCTCGCCCGGCTCCACCGCCGGCGGCATGAAGACCACCACCGTGGCGGTGCTCTTTGCCAACGCCATCGCCGTGTTCAACCGCCGGGAGGAGGGCCACTTCTTCGGCCGGCGCATCAGCGTCAAGGCCGCCTGCGACGCGGCGGCCATCCTGCTGCTCTACGTCACGCTGTTCTTCTTCGGCGGCTTCATCATCAGCTCGGTGGAGGGCCTGCCTCTGGCGGACTGCCTGTTCGAGACGGCCTCGGCCGTGGGCACGGTGGGCCTTTCCCTGGGGCTCACCCCCGGCCTGGGCCTTGTGTCCCGGGGGGTGCTCATTTTTCTGATGTTCATGGGCCGCGTGGGCGGCCTCACCCTCATCTACGCGGCCCTGGCGGGCGCTGCCAAAACCGGCAGCAAGCTCCCGCAGGAGCGCATCACCATCGGTTAAAAGGAGGAGTTTTCAATGAAATCCTTTCTGCTCATCGGCCTGGGCCGCTTCGGCCGCCATCTGGCCATGCAGCTGAACGCCCAGGGCCATCAGGTCATGGCGGTGGATATGAACGAAGAGCGGGTGAACGCCGTTTTGAACATCGTCACCAACGCCCAGATCGGCGACAGCACCAACGGCGAATTCTTGCAGGAGCTGGGCGTGAACAACTACGACGTGTGCGTCGTGGCCATCAGCGGCAACTTCCAGAGCTCGCTGGAGACCACTTCGCTGCTGAAGGAACTGGGGGCCAAGAAGGTGGTGTCCCGGGCTGAGCGGGACGTGCAGGCCAAGTTCCTTTTGCGCAACGGCGCCGACGAAGTGCTCTACATGGAAAAGCAGCTGGCCAAGTGGGCGGCGGTGCGCTACGGCTCCGACCATCTGCTGGACTACATCGAGCTGGACGCCGACAACGCCATCGTGGAGGTGGAAGTGCCCGTCGAGTGGGCGGGCAAGACCGTGGGCGAGCTGGACGTGCGCCGCATCCACAACGTCAACATTCTGGCGGTGAAGCGGGAGGGCTCCATCGACGCCCAGATCACCCCCTACACCGTGCTCCCCAAGGACGGCACCCTGCTGGCCCTGGGCGAATACCGGGCGCTGAAAAAGTGCTTTAGGGCCTGACGTGAACTGAAAAAAGCCCTTCCCCGCCGGGGAAGGGCTTTTTTGCGTCAAAGGCTTGCAAAGGCGGCAGGGGGCGGGTATACTGATAAAATGCACGACAAGCGGCCTTTGCGCCGTGTTTGAAAGGAATTATTCCCATGGCCCTTCTGACCGCGATCTATAATTTATTGTGGGGCGATCTGTTCCACATTCCGCTGCCCGGCGGCAGCAGCCTGGGCGTTTCGCTGCTGGTGCTCATCCTGCTGCCCGCAGGGGTGTATTTCACCGTGCGCACCCGCTTTCTGCCCTTCCGGATGTTCCCGGAGATGGTGCGCATCACCATGGCCAACAACAAAAAGCCGGGGGCCGAGGGCCTGTCCGGCGTGCAGGCCCTCATCGTTTCCACCGCCTGCCGGGTGGGCATGGGCAATCTGGTGGGCGTGGTGGCCGCCATTTCCGCCGGCGGCGCGGGCGCGGTGTTCTGGATGTGGCTCATCGCCCTCCTGGGCTCCTCCACCGCCTTCATCGAGGCCACCCTGGCCCAGCTCTACAAAGAAAAAGACCCCCTCTACGGCGGCTGGCGGGGCGGCCCGGCCTACTACCTCCACGCCCTCTTCGCCAAGGGCAAGCGCCGCTCGGTGCTGGCGGTACTGTTCGCTGTTTCCGGCCTTGTGTGCTGGTGCGGCATCAGCCAGGTCATCGGCAACTCCATCTCCTCCTCCTTCGAAAACGCTTTCCATATCCCTCCCATCTGGTCCACCGTGGCGCTGGTGGCGGTGGCGGCGGTGATCGTGCTGCGGCGCAACGCCACCGTCAAGGTGCTGGACGTGGTGGTGCCGCTGATGGCCGCCTGCTACTTCTTCATTACCCTGGCCATCATCCTGCTCAACGCCGAGCAGCTGCCGGCGGTGTTCGGGCGCATCTTCTCCGAGGCCTTCGGCCTGCGCCAGGTGGTGAGCGGCGGCCTTGGCGCGGTCATCATGAACGGCGCGAAGCGGGGCCTTTTTTCCAATGAGGCGGGCTCCGGCTCCGCCCCCTGCGCGGCGGCCGCCGCCCATGTGAGCCATCCGGCCAAGGCGGGCCTGATGCAGGCCCTGGGCGTGTTCATCGACACCCTGCTCATCTGCAGCTGCACCGCCATGGTCATGCTGCTCACCCCCGCCTCCCTCACCGAGGGGCTGGAGGGCATGGACCTGCTGCAGGCGGCCATGGGACATCATCTGGGGGTGTTCGGTGTGGTGTTCATCGCCGTGGTGCTGTGGCTGTTCAGCTTTTCCACCTTCCTGGGTGTGCTGTTCTATGCCCGCTCCAACGTGGCCTACCTCTTCGGCGACAGCTGGCGCAGCCAGACGGCCTACAAGCTGCTTGCGCTGGCCATGCTCTTTGTGGGCGGCCTTGCGGCCTATCAGTTCGTGTGGGACCTGGGGGACGTGGGCATCGCCCTGATGACCATCTTCAACATGATCGCCCTGCTGCCCCTGGCGCCCAAGGCGCTGGCCTCCCTGCGGGATTACGAACAGAACGAGATGAAAAAGAAATAAAAAGGCGCGGCCCGCGTTTGGCGGGGCGCGGGTTTTTGTGCGTT
>NZ_DBFNWJ010000056.1:0-22739 GCF_048426865.1 Candidatus Allofournierella merdipullorum | reverse complement strand
CCGCCGCCGCCCTGGCGGCTCAGGGACTCGCCCAGGCCCGCAAGGCGCGGCAGGCGGTAGCGCAGAAGGGCAAGTTCCGTTTGCACCTTGCCCTCGCCGGTGACCGCCCGGCTGCGGAAAATTTCCAGGATGAGCATGGTGCGGTCGATGACCTCCACCCCCAGCGCGTCGGAGATGTTGCGCAGCTGGCTGCCAGTGAGTTCGCCGTCGAACACGGCGGCCTCGGCGCCAAGATTTTCGCAGGTGAGGCGCGCCTCCGCCAGTTTGCCCTCGCCCAGAACGGTGCCCGCCTCGGGGGCGTCTTTCTTCTGGACGATGCTGGCCACCGCCTCCATGTTGTTCGCTTCGCACAGCGCCGCCAGTTCGTCCATGCTGCGCTCGGCGTCAAACTGGCCCATGTCCAGCCCCAAAAGCAGCACCTTCACCGGCGGGGTGCTCTGCACGATCTGTTCGCTCATTGTTTCACCTCAAAGGCCCTGGGGCCTCTCTTCCTTCTTTAAATAGTATGCCCGGCAGGCCATGGGCGTGCCGTCGGCCTTGTGATACACGGCGTCGTGGTCGTAGCGCCAGCCTGCCTTTTCCATCACCCGGCCGCTGGCGGGGTTTTCCGCCGCGTGGCAGCAGGCGAGCCAGACGCCGCCCACCTCATCGAACCAGAAGTCCCGCACCGCGGCCAGCGCCTCGGTGGCGTAGCCCCGGCCCCAGAAAGCCCGGCCCAGGCAGTAGCCCGGCTCCCACACTCCGGCGGAACAATCCAGCCCCGGCGCGCGCCAGGCTTCCGGCTTCTGCTCTTCGCCCAAAACGAATCCGATGGTGCCCATCAGCGCGCCGTCCCAGCGGCGGATGCCCCAGTTGTAGTAGTCGGCGCTGGAATAAAGGCACTCCCAGCCCGCCAGCAGCTGGAAGGTCTCCAGGCTGTCTTTGTGGGCGGGCCAGCGCATGAACCGGGCCACGGCCTCGTCGCCCGCCCAGTTCCGGAACATTTCCTCCGCGTCCGCGGCGGTCAGCCGATCCAGCACAAGGCGGTCTGTTTTTAGGGGAACGGTGCCCCGATGGCGCATGGAAAAGCCCTCCCTTCGGCGCGGGATTTCCTCCATTATAGTGGCGGCGCGGGGCTGTTGTCAAATCCGAAAAAAACTGAAAAAAACAGGGCGGGTGTCTCGTTTTTATAAACAAGAAGTCAAAACCGATAAGCGCTGCCCTGAAAAAGGAGAACCCCCATGCCCAGTGTCTACATCCTTCTCACACGCACCGACACCCTCTTTGCCCGGCTGCTCCACGGCCTGGGCGGAAACAAATATACCCATGCCAGCCTTGCTCTGGACCGGGATCTTGTGCGGATGTACAGCTTTGCCCGCCGCTACCAGCCCTTCATGCTGCCCGGCGGCTTCATCCGGGAGGACATCCACGCCGGGGTGTTCGGCCGCTGCGGCGGAGCAGACAGCCTTTTGCTGGAACTGCCGGTGAGCCGCGCCACCTACGAGGCCATCGAGCGCCAGATGACGGTGATGGCCTCCGCCGGCTCCTGCTGGGACTACGACGTGCTGGGGCTGGCGCTGGCGGGGCTGGGCATCCCCCACGTGCGGCCGGGCAAATATTTTTGCAGCCAGTTCGTGGCGGACGTGCTGGAGCGCACCGGGGCGCTCACCCTGCCCTGCCACCCCAGCCTCATCCGCCCGGAGGATTTTGCCCGCATGCCGGGGTTCCGGGTGGTCTACCGGGGGCCGCTGGCCTGGGCGGACCGGCACCGCCCGCTGCCCGCCGCGGCGTGAACATAAAAAGAAAAAGGAGCCTGCGCGCCGCGCAGGCTCCTTTTTTGAGGCGTTTATTTGTTGAACACGTCCAGGCTGGAGGTCTTGCCGGGGTACAGGCCCATGGGCTCGTAGTGCACAACGCCCACGCTCACGATGTGGGTGCCGTTCTCGGCGTTGAAGTCGTCCAGGTAGGGCTGATGCTGGAAGTAGTTGGCGTCCAGGCTGCCGTCTTCCACGCCGGTGTTGGGCATCACATAGTCGTCAAACTCCACGATGTCCAGGGTGACGTTGTGCTCGGCCAGGATGGGGGCCACATGCTCCAGGATCTCCGCATGGGGGCTGGGGGAAGCGCCCACCTTCAGGGTGACGGGCTCGGCGATCTCGGGATAGGCCAGCTCCTGTGCGCCCATGGGCATCACGACGCCGTTGTAGTTCTCAGCGATCCAGTTCTGGGTGTTCTCGCTCATCAGGGCGGCCAGCAGAGCCTGCACGGCGGGCTCCTCCTCGCGGCCTTCCTTGACGCACAGCACGTTGCCGTAGGTCTGGGCGGCAACGCTCTCGGCGTCTTCGGTCACCAGAACGGTGTCGCCGATGCCCGCGCCGGAGGCGTAGTTGCCGTTGATGACCGCGAAGTCCAGGTCAGGCAGGCTGCTGGGCAGGTTGGCGGCCTCCATGGCCACGATCTTCACGTTGTAGGGGTTGTCCTTCACGTCCCGCTCGGTGGCCGCGAGGCCCACGCCGTCGTTCAGGGTGATGATGCCCTGATCCTGCAGAAGCAGCAGGGCGCGGGCGCCGTTGGTGGCGTCGGCGGGGATGCCGATCTGCAGCTGCTTGCCGGAAGAGCCGCAGGCGGACAGGCCCAGCGCCAGGCACAGGGTCAAAGCCAGTGCAACGATTTTTTTCATGTTCTTCTCTCTCCTTTTTCTGTTGACTGTATCTCTTAAAGCGGCAGGCACCCCTCTGCGCCGGCCGGCTTTAAAGCAAAGGGTTCAGCGGTTGCGCTTGTCCGACTTGCGGGCCAGAAAGCTGCAAACGCTCTGGATGATGCACACCAGAATGACCACAAGCACCACGGTGGCGTACATCACGTCGGTCTGGTAACGCTGGTAGCCGAAGCGGAAGGCGATGTTGCCAAGGCCGCCCGCGCCCACCGCGCCGGTGACGGCGGTATAGCCGAAGATGGTGATGATGGTGATGGAAAGGCCCCGCAGCAGGCTGGGCACACTCTCCACCAGCAGCACCCGGGTGATGATCTGCCAGTTGGTGGCGCCCATGCAGCGGGCGGCTTCCACCACGCCCTGGTCGATCTCTTCCAGGCTCTGCTCCACCATGCGGGCCACGAAGGGGGCCGCGGCGATGGCCAGGGGCACGTTGGCGGCGGTGGCGCCGATGGAGGTGCCCACGATCAGCCGGGTGAGCGGCAGAACGAAGAAAATGAGAATCATGAAGGGGATGCTGCGGAAGAGGTTCACGAACCAGCCGAACACTGCGTTAAAGGTGGGGGCGGCCATGATGCCGCCGGGCTTGGTGGTGGTGAGCAGCACGCCCATGGGCAGGCCGATGAGATAGGCCGCCAGGGTGGGCACAAAGGTCATGTAAAGGGTCTCCAGCGTGCCTTCCCAAAGAAGGTCGCCGTATTCCGCGAAAAACTGCGCCATAATGCTCACACCTCCTCTTTGCCCAGCAGCAGCCGGGCCACTTCGCTCTGGGGATTCTCAAAAATTTCCGCTGTTTCGCCCTGCTCCACAAAGCGGCCGTTGTCGATGACCACCATGCGGTTGCAGATGCTGCGCACCACCGCCAGCTCGTGGGTGATGATGATGATGGTGACGCCCAGCTTCTGGTTGATGTCCTTCAAAAGTTCCAGCACGCTCTTGGTGGTCAGCGGGTCCAGGGCGCTGGTGGGCTCGTCGCACAGCAGCACCTGGGGATTGCTGGCCAGCGCCCGGGCCAGGGCCACGCGCTGTTTCTGGCCGCCGGAGAGCTGGCTGGGATAGCTGCCCGCCCGGTCCGCCAGTCCCACGAGCTCCAAAAGCTCCTTCACCCGGGCGTCCACCGCGGCTTTGTCGTATTTGTCAAGCTTTAAGGGAAAGGCCACGTTCTCGGCCACGGTCTTCTGCATCAGCAGGTTGTAGCCCTGGAACACAACGCCCATCTGCCGGCGGGCGCTGCGCAGGTCTGCGCCGGAGAGGGCCGCCAGGTCCCGCCCGTTCAGCAGGATCTGCCCTTCCGAGGGCTTTTCCAGCAGGCACAGGCAGCGCAGCAGGGTGCTTTTGCCCGCGCCGCTCATACCGATGACGCCGAAGATGTCGCCGTCGTTGATGGTGGCCGAAGCCTCCCGCAGCGCCACCACCTTGCCACTCTTTTCGGTGAATACTTTGCCTAAGTTCTTGATCTCGATCATGTTGTTTCTTCTCACTCCAACCCGGTATTGGCCCAAAGGGCAAACAAAAAAGCCCCCGTCCCTGCATGACAGCAAGGACGAGAGCTTATAAAAAGCTTCGTGGTACCACCTTGGTTCGCCGTTTCCCTCACGGAAAACAGCCTTTGCAGCTGCGGCGGCAGATGCCGGTTACAGCCTGGCGCTTTAACGGGCGCACCCGTCGCAGATTTAAGGCTCCTGCCCCTCACCCGCGCGACTCAGAGGCCATGTTCGATTTCCTGTGCCTTGCCCGCTTCCACCTGACCGGGCTCTCTGGAAAAGGCCGATGCCGAAAATCTACTCTTCTCGTCAACGTCTTTGCGTATATGCATTATGATACCCACAGCGGTGGGGTTTGTCAAGCACTTTTTTCAGAACAGCTCCGGCACCAGATTGCCCAGCCACAGCCCGAAGGCGTAGGAAGCGGCGTTGGCAACAAAGGCGTAAAGCACCGGGTGGCCCTTGCCCCCCTCCGGCTTGAACGCCAGCCGGAACACCACCGCCTCCACGATGAATACCGCCAGTTCCAGCAGGGGATAGAGCAGCCACATGGCGAGCCAGCCGGAGTAATAGGTGGTGAGGTTCAGCGCCAGATTCAGCGCCAGCTGGGTGGCCAGATTGGCGATGAGCAGCACCCGCAGATGCTGCCGCTTCAAGTAGCCGAAGGGCAGGGCGATGACCAGCTCCACCGCCAGGGTGAGCACAAAGCGGGCGGCAAGGCCCAGCGCTTCGCCGGCGTAGTCGTAGTTTTTGCGGGCGGTGACGGTCTGCACTTCGCCTGCCGCCGGGTCAAAGCCGGAAAAGTCCACCCGGTAGACGGCGGAATAGGCGTAGCGGTCCAGCTTTTCGGTCACGGCGTAGCTGCCGCTTTCGGGGAACCAGAAGAGGATCTTGAAGTGCTTCGGGGCCATGTAGCTCCAGGTGGCGGGCGCGGCGTCCTTCACCTGGGCCTGCCACTGCAAAAAGTGGTATCCATCCCCGTCCTCAAAGGCGGCGAAGGCCTCCCAGGCAGGGTGCTCCTCGGCGGCAAACCACTCCGGCGGCTCGCTGCCGGCCAGGTTCCAGGGGCCGATGGAGGTCTGCTCCGCC
This sequence comes from Candidatus Allofournierella merdipullorum, assembly GCF_048426865.1. NCBI lineage: Bacteria > Bacillati > Bacillota > Clostridia > Eubacteriales > Oscillospiraceae > Allofournierella > Candidatus Allofournierella merdipullorum. The sequence goes on along the minus strand of NZ_DBFNWJ010000056.1, from coordinate 17,474 downwards.
AGCAGGGTGACCCAGCAGTCCTCCGAAAGGCCGGAGGTCTGCACCGTCACCTCGGGCTTGGGGCCTATGTCTGCAAAGACGGCAAAGGGAACGGCCAGCGCCAGCGCGAAACACGCCAGCAGGGAAAACAGTCTCTTTTTCACCATGGTCACGCGCCTCCTTTTCTGCCCTCATCATAGCACGGCAGAACGGGAAAAACAGCCTTCCGCGGCCTTTTGTAACGGCTTTGTCACAACAAAAACGGGCGCCCCCGGTCGGGGACGCCCGCAAAAAATCTTTACTTTTCTTCCCAGATGGGCTCTTTCAGCATCCAGCGGCCGTATTCATCCTTGTAGAAGATGTCACGGTTATAGAACTTGTCGATGATGGCCCAGAACTCCGCCTCACTGTAGCCGCAGAACTCGCAGAAGTCCCGCACGCTCAGGGGGTCCAGCGCGCCGTCCCGCTCCTTGATGACGGGGATGGCCTCCTCACGGGTCATCATGCCGTAGCGGATGTAGCGGGCGGTGTAGTCGGTGGCGGCGGCGTGGCCGAACTTAGGATACTTCAGCCAGCTGTGCACCAGGTAGGCGCGGCTGTCGATCTGGTCGAAGTTCTCGGCGTGGTGGGTGCGGTCCCACTCGTGGGTCAGGTCGTGGAAGCCGCGGCTCTTGGCCAGCTGGTAGTTCTTGTAGCTGTTCCAGGGCAGGAAGTAGCTCAGGTAGAAGGGATCCAGACGGGCCAGCTCTTCGGCGGTGGGGGCCTTGGTCAGCGCCAGGTCGTTCTCGCTCACGCCGTAGCTCAGCAGCTCCTCGGTGGGGAAGCCCACTGCCACGCCGTTCTCGATCTGGCCGCGGGCGGAGTAGGTCTCCTCGTCGGAGTTGCCGCCGTACTCAAAGCTCACGTTCTCGCCGTAGCACAGCAGGGGCGTGTTGAACTTGAGGGCCATGTGCAAAGGGAAGGTGTAGATGAGCCGGTCCACATACCAGGTGGGCTTGCCGTACTTCTCAAAGAAGGCGCGCATCAGGGTCTTCTGGGCCTTGATGTTGGGCTTGCAGCTGATGATGGTGCAGCCGAAGGCTTCGGAGATGTTCTTCAGGTTGTGCTTGCCCGCCTCGGTCATGGGGAAGTTGTCCTCCACGCTGAAGAGGATGGGGTTCATCTTCATGACCTCTTTCAGGATGTAGACCTGGAAGTGGCTGTCCTTGCCGCCGCTCACCGCCACGGCGCAGTCGTAGCCGCCGGGGCCGTTGCAGCCGCGGTATTTGTCGCACAGGGCCTCGAACTCCTTCCAGCGGGCGTCCCAGTCCACTTTGGAGCGGCTCTCGTAATGGCGGCAGGCGCTGCAAACGCCCTCGGCGTCGAAGGTGATGCCGGGCCGGGTGTCGGGCATGGTGCACTTTTTGCAGTATTTCACGGGTAGGTACCTCCCTGTAAAAAAGTCGAATGGTTCCAACGGCGTTATTATACCACGGCGGCCGCGGGGATACCAGCCTTTTTGCAAAAACAGCGCGGCCCCCCGTGGCAGGGAGCCGCGCTTTTGTGCGATCAGTCTTCGGAAGAAGTATCCTCGGCCTTTGCCCGGCGCTGTACCCAGGCGCAGAGAATGAGGCCGCTGCCCGCCGCGGTGAGCAAAAGCGTCCAGGCCGCAAGGCGGCTTTCGTCGCCCGTGACGGGCAGGCCGGCCGCCTCCAGAGCGCCGGAAAGGGGCGACTGCTGTGCGCCGCAGACCAGGCAAACGCCGTCCCGGAACTGGTGACCGGCAGCGATGACCGCGCCCTGCTCCAGCACAGCGCCGCAGCCCGCGCAGCAAACGTCGCCGGTGTAACCGTCGGAAGTGCAGCCGGCGGCAACGGCGTTTCGGGTGACCCGCCCGCCGGCGTGGTTGGAGGAGTCAAGATCGCCGTAGGGCTGGCCGCAGCGGGTGCACAGAGCTTTCTCGCTGCAGGTGGCGGCGCCGCCGGTGTGGCCCAGAGCGGAGCCGGCAATGGTGCGGGTGTGGGACGCGCCGCACACGGTGCAGAGGGCGGTCTCAGTGCCGTCGTCGGTGCAGGTGGCGTTGCCGTCCGGAGCGTAAGCGCCGAACGTGTGGGCTGCTTTGCGGTCGATGGCGGTGCAGCCGGCGTTGGCGCAGGCGTACCAGTGGTCAGCCTCGTCTTTTTGCAGGAGGCTGAAGTCGTGGGCGGGCTTGACGGCGTGGAGCCTGTCCGGGTCGTTGCCGAAGGTCTCGGCGGCGGACCAGCAGGCCTCCCAGCCCTTATACACCTGTGCGCCGCCCAACGCGGGAAGAGCCTCGGCCCCGTCGCCGGAAAGGGTCTGCCCCCACACCGCGGGGACGGCGGGGGTTGCGCCGCCGTTCAGCAGCCAGGCCACCTCGCCGCTGGCGAACTGCGCCTGGGTGCGGCCGCCGTCGCCAGTGGCGGAGGAAGCGAGATAATAGCTGTTCAAAGGCTGCACGACGATGTCGCCCGCAATGCCGCCGGCGGTGGATTCAAAGCCCGGCAGGGTGGCGGCGACGGCGCCGGTATTGTAGCGGTTTTTGATGATGCTGTTCGCCGCGGCCTCGCCGGTAATGCCGCCCACCTTCTGGCCGCCGGTGATGCTGCCGGTGTTCCAGCAGTTTTCGATGGTGCCAAAGTTGCCGCCGGCCACACCGCCGATGGCCTCGCCGGAGGCGGAACTCACCGTGGCGGAAGTGCCGCAGCCGCGGATCACGCCGCTGTTGCCGCCGGCGATACCGCCGCCGTACAGCAGCGTCACGCTGATCTGCCCGCCCTCAACAAAGCAGTTCTCAATGGTGCCGTAGTTCGACCCGCAGACAGCGCCCGCGCTGCCGTGGGCGGGAGTAATGATGACGTTCTGCAGGGTGAGGTTTTTTACCACGCCGCCGGTCCCCAGAGTGGCCATCAGGCCGGAAAAGGGGTTCGACGTGGGGACATTGACGCAGACAAGCCCGGCGAGGGTATGACCCTGGCCGTCAAAAACGCCGGCGTAGGGGGCACCGTATTGGCTGGCGAGAGGGACCCACTCCTTGCCTGCGGGGATGGTGATATCCGCCGTCAGCCGCGCGCCGAGGGAGGCATTGGCGAGGTCCTTGGCCACCTTCTGGCCAAACCAGAACAGCTGGCCGGCGTTGGAGATCTCATACACGCCGTCCGCAGCAAGAACGGCGGGCTGGAAGTGGCCGCCTTCGGCAAAACCGTTCTCGTCGTACTGGATGACGCCGACCTTCAGATATTTGTAGCGGCCCTGGCTCGGCGCAAAGGGCGTGTAGTCGGTGGTGGGTGTGCCGCTGACATCAAGGCTGGCGGTGATGGCCGCGCTGCCGTAATTGCTGATGTCCGGTGCGAGGTAGGAGGCGACCAGAGAGCCGGTGAGGGTGAGAGAGCCGCCGTTGACCCGGAGATAGCGCGGAGCGCCGCTCATATCAATATGGAAACCGCGTCCCTGCGGGGCGGTGGCCGACAGGGTCACGGTGCCGCTGTTGATCACAAGACCCGCCTCGCCGGGGGTGAAGGTGGTGGAAAAGGCGCTCACATCGTCGATGCACGTTTCCGTGCCGCTGGCAAGAACGTCCAGCGAGCCGTCTCCCTCGATGGTGACCACGCCGGCGGCGCAGATACCGTCCAGCCGGTAGGTCCCGTTGGCGACGGAGATGGTGTTCGTTCCGTCAGACGGATGGTCAGGCCTCCGTTCGCCAAAATGGCGGCTTCGCGGAAATCCCTGGAATCAAAATGCGTCCGGGTAAGGTTTGCGTTGTTCAGCGTCAGAACGGAGCCGTCCCAGGTGACGCCGGCGGGCAGCTCGGCGCCGGACGCGGTGATCTCCACGCCGTCCACCCAAACGGTGGAGGCGGCGTCCGCAAAGGCCGGGCAGGCTGCCAGCGCGCTCAGCGCCAGCAGAAAGAGAAGGGCGGCTGCCCGGCGGAACAAGGCGCCGAAGGCAGCGGTGCGAGCGTTTTTCATGGTCGGTGATCTCTCCTTTTTGACCGGCCGCAGGGGAGGGGTCATGCCAGTCAGTTTGTTGTGTCCAGTAAGAAAGGATACAGCCCCGGAACGAAAAACGCAAGGGGAAAGTAAAAGCGTCGAAAAAGGCGGGCGGGCCATTGCGCCGCCACAAAAGAAAAACGGCCCCGCAGGGCCGTTTTTTGAAAAAATCACGCAAATTGTTTGCGGCATTTGACCAGCAGGAACGCCAGCAGGCAAAGCGCCTGCACGCCGATGCCGGCAATGGTGGCGTAGGCCGCGCCCCAGACGTCGAAGGCGCGCAGCAGCGGCACGCTCACCGCCGCCGCGGCGGCAAGGCCCGCCAGGTTGCCCAGGATCAGGCCGCGCATGTCCCGTGCGATGGTGAGCAGGTGGCACAGCACGGTGGAGGCCACGGTGCAGACGGTGGCCAGCACCAGCGGTTGCAAGAGAGGGGCGTAGTCCAGAATTTCCGGGCTGGTGGGGTAGAGGATGGAAAGGCCCCACCGCCCCATCAGCGCCACGCCGGCGGCCCCGGCGGCCCACATGGCGGCGAGAGCCGCCGCCAGCATTACAAGGCCCCGGAAAAAGCCCGCCCTGTCCTTCTGGTTCCACAGTCGGGCGAAGGTGGTGATGAAGGGCACGAACAGGTAGATGACCGCCACCTGCAGAATGAGCACCGGTAAAAACACGTTGTTGAAATAGCTCATCTTCTCGGTGCCCAGCACCCGCTCGCAGAAATAGCGGGGCACCGAGGGGATGGCGGTGTTCAGCGCGGCGTACACCGCCAGCGGGGCGCACTCGGCAAGCAGCGCCCACACGCTGCCGCCGCTTTTGTTTGCCAGGTCAGCATGGCCCCGGGCCAGGGGCAGGTCCACCGCCAGAACATAGACGGCGTTCAGCGCGAACAGCGCCGCCAGGGTGAGCACCAGGTTGCCGGTGAGCACAAGGCCCAGAGTGACCGTGCCGGCGGTGACCAGGCCCCGCACGCCGAAGCTGATGCCCACCACGTCCAGCCGCTCGGCCTTTTGCAGATAGCCGTGCCACACGTCGGACCAGCTCTCGATGAGACGGTAGGCGGTGTAGAGGGCGATGACCCAGCGCTGCTCGGTGGAGTAGCTGTTGACGAAGGCGAACACAAGGCAGCCCGCGCCCGCCGCCGTCAGGGTGACGTAGCGGCTCAAAAGATAGGTGCGGTCGGCGTATTTGCCCGCAAGGTCGGACACCTGGAAGGTGCGCATGCCAAAGCTGGCCACCGAGAGGCAGACGTTGGCGATGGTCATGGCGGTGGCCAGCATGCCGTTGGCGGTAACGCCCGCCAGCGCGGTGACCAGCAGGTTCAGCGCCGCCTGGCACAGATAGAACAGCAGGCTGCCCGCCGTGTTGAACAAAAGATTTTTGCGCAGCTGGGGGTTCAAAGCGCCGCCTCCTTTACTTCACAAAGGGCGCGATGCGCGCCTCCATGGCCTCGGCGTCGGCCTTGGGCACATAGGCTTTCTCCACATAGCCGTAGATGCGCTGGGCGAAATCCGCCAGGCCTTTGTGGAAGAAGAACACCTTTTTGGGGGGCAGGCGCAGCGCGAACAGGATGTGCACGCCCCAAAGGGCGAAGAATTTGAGCCAGCTGAAATGAGGGGTGAAGCCCTCGCCCATGGGCGCATCCCGCGGCGGCTCTTTGTACACCTGCTCCAACAGGTCCGCCATCCGCTTGTAGGCGGGAACGGGGCTGGGGTCAAAATAGCCCTCGATGACCTCCTTCGCGATGGGGAAGGGGGGCTCATCCTCGGCCATGGCGGCGGTGAAGTCCTCGTAATTGGTGACGTACTTCGCCCCGGCGTAGATCACCGGGTCGTACTCGTGCTCGATGGGCGCGGGCCGCAGGATGTGGCAGCTCTTGCCCGCCATGTATATCTCGGCGATGGCGGTGCTCATCCAGATGGAGATGGAATCCGCCGCAACGATCCACTGTTTCACGCTGTCGGAAAAAATGACGTGGAAATTCGGCCGCTTTTTCGCAAGGTCTGCCAGCGCAGGGCTGTTCCACTCGCTGGGATGCCGGCGGTAGACCAGCTCCACCTCCGGGTGGTCGGCCAGGTACCGGTCGAACCAATCGAGCGTTTCGGCCATGCTCACCCGGTTGGTGGCGGCAAAGCCGGAAAAATCGGTGCCCGCCATCTCGCTGAGTTCTTTGACTTCGGCGTCGGTCATGCTGGCGTAGCCGAAGCTGGAAATGTAAAGGTGCAGCTTTTTGGCGGGGTCCAGGCCGTGCTCGGCGCACAGCTGTTCCTTCGATTTGAAGTAACCCGCGAACTCCGGGCGCAGAAAGTCCATCATCACCGCGCCGGTGACGGGGGTGTTCTTTTCTTCCATGCCGTGGGCGATGAGCCGGTCGGCGGTGCGCCGGCCCCAGCAGGTCTGCACGCACTTTTTGGCGTTGCCGTTCATGTTGAACCAGTCGCCCGCCTCCTGGGTGTCGCTGAGCATCTGCTCCCAGTGAAGGTTCACGATCTTGTCGCACCGGCCGATATTGTTATAGACGTGGCTGTTGATGGCCTCGTTGTCGTACATGCAGCTGGAAACGAGCACCTTCGGCTTTTTCCAGGTGAAGTATTTCAGCTTTTTGCGGTCCAGCAGCTGGCGGATCTCGGCGGTGTAGCCCCGGCGCTCCAGCTCCAGCTTCAGCAAAAGGTCGCTCTCGTACTCCCGCACGGTGTGCTCGTACAAAATCAAAAAGTCAAGACCCATTCCCGGTCCCTCCTGTGTTTATCCGACGTCGGCAAAAAGCTCGTCCACCCACTGGGGCAGGCCGTAGCGGGTGTCCAGATGGAAGCCGTCGAAGAACTGTGTGTCGTCGTCAAAATCCGGGCGGTTCGCCCATTCGTAGTCCAGCACGGCAAAGCCGTACTCTTCGGCCCATGCGGCCAGCTGAGGCAGGAACTCGGCGGCCATGGCCTGGTCGATGCCAAAGGGCATGCAGGCGTCGGTGAGCACGATGTCCGCCATGGGGGGCAGCACCACCGTCAGCTTTACGCCCTTGTCCCGGCAGGCCGCGGCCATCTCGCAAAAGCGGGCCAGCTGCTCCTCGTTGAGCCGCCAGCCCTTGCACCGGGGCAGAAGGGCCTCGGGGTAGGTGGCAAGGCGGGTGTGCAGTTCATACACCGTGCCGTCCGGGCCGGTGTAATCCTGGGGGTACACCCAGTCGCCGGTCTCCTCGGCGGCTCCGCTTGGGATGCCCCGCAGCCGCTCGGAAAGAGCGGTGAGCATGTTCACGTTGTATTCCAGATTGAACATGTAGGCCAGGGGATTGTTGAGCGTCTTTTCCAGGCTGCTCATCCGGTCGGCGTCGTAGGTCTCGGTGACGGTGTAGAAGGAGAGGCCGAACACCACTTCCTCCAGGTCGGGGTTCTGTTCCAGCGCCCAGTTCACCACGTCCACGCCCTCCCGCAGGGAGGCGCCGCCGAAGGCCAGATTCTGCCAGGGGCGGCCGCTGACGGCCTCCACCTGCTCCATGTCAAAGTGGGCAAGGCGGGAGTCCCCCACGATGATGCGGGGGCCGGGGTCGGCGGCGTAGCTTTTCAGCCGGGCCACCGGGGCCTCGCTGGAGGTGGAAGACTTAAGGCCAAAGTAATTGTTGGGCTCAAAAGCGGCAAAGACGCAGAAATACGCCGCCACCGGCAGAGCCAGCAGCGCCAGCTTTTTCAGAATGTTGCGCATTCCCGCGCCTCCTTTCGCTTGTGTTTAGAAGCCGCCGTAGGCGAAGCTCGCGCCGCCGAAGCCGCCGCTGGCCATCAAAAGGCCGCCGAAGATGGCCAGCACCAGGGCGTAGTAGAGCGCCCAACGCACCGCCGTTTTCTGGCTTTGCAGCACCAGTTCGGCGCTCTTGTTCTTGAAACGGAAGGCCCGCTGCCAGTCAAACCAGACCGCCAGCGCCAGGGTAAAGACCAAAAAGACGCACCAGGCCGCTGCCATCATGTTCTGGGCGTAGAATCCGTCCAGCACCGCCTGCCAGCTCTCGGCGGCAAAACGGGCGGGGCTCCAGTCCCGGAAAAAGCCCACCAGAACGGCAAAGGCCTGACCCATACCGCTGCCGCCCACATTGGAACCGGCGGCAAAGAACACCATGCCGAAGGCCCACAGGGCGAACACGCCGGCCCGCTTGGCCCAGAGGACGCGGGCGGGGGCCTTCTTTTTGGGCTTGCCGAACTTCTGGTGGATGAGTTCCTCTCCGGCGCGGTAAGCGCCCTGCAAAAAGCCCCAGACCACAAAGGGCAGGGTGCTGCCGTGCCAGAAGCCGGAGACGAAGAACACGATGAACACGCACACCACCGGCGAAAGGCGGCTCACCCGCCGCCCGATGAGGGGCAGCCTGGAGGCGTCCGCCCAAACGAGGGGGGTGAAGAGATAGTCCTGCAGCCAGCCGGAAAGGCTGATGTGCCAGCGGCTCCAGAAGCCGGAGAAGTTGGCGGCAAAGAAGGGGGTCTTGAAGTTTTCGGGAATGTCCAGCCCCAGCAAAAGGGCGCTGGCCCGGGCCATCTCAGAATAGCCCGCGAAGTCGAAATAGAGATACAGGGTGTAGCCCACCGTGGCCGCCAGAAGGGCCGGGCCGCCGTGGCCGGCGGCGTCGGAGTAGATGGGCTGGACGTACATCATGATGACGTCCGCCACCGCCACTTTTCTAAAGAGGCCCAGAGCGAACAGCTGCAGCGCCCACACGGTGCGGGAGGCATCAAAGCGGTGTTCGGCCCGCAGCTGGGGCAGCAGTTGCTTCGCGCGGCAGATGGGGCCGGCGGTGATGGTGCCGAAAAAGCAGAGAAAGGCCGCGAGGTTCACAAAGCTTTCTTCCGGCTCCATGTCCCCCCGGGCCACGTCCACCAGATAGCTCACGGCGGCGAAGGTGTAGAAGCTGATGCCGAGGGGGAAGGGCAGAGCATGAAGAACGCCGGGAGCCAGGGGCAGCACCGGCAAAAGGAAATTGAAATACTTGAATACCGCCAGCACCGCCAGAAGGGCGACGACGGCAGCGGCCAGCAGCCGGCCCTTTTTCTCTTTGCGGGCCAGGGCGAGGCCCATTCGCCAGACAAAGAGGCACACCGCCGCCAGCACCGCTAGGGGCACCAGCGGCCACGCGCAGGGCCAGGAATCGCCGGTGGGGCGATTGAACCAGTAGAACACCGCGCTCGCCGCAAGGAGCAGGCCGTTCTGCCAGCCCTTGGGGAAGACTTTCAGATACAGAAAAGCCACCACGGGCAGGAACGCAAAGTAGGAAAAACTCTGAAAACTCACCCCGGCGGCCTCCTTTCTGGGCAAAGTAGGGCATTATCTAAATTATTATATCTGTTTTGCGCTGCGGTGTAAAGGGCGCAGGCGGTTGAAATCCGGCCGTAAATGGGGTATACTGTTTTCGAGTGATTTTGAGAAAAACCGGGCCCAGAGCCCGTCATCAAAAAAGGAGCGCAAGTATGGCACATACCGTCATGGTCACCGGCGCCGACGGCTTCATCGGCAGCCATCTCACCGAGGAACTGGTCAAGAAAGGCGAAAAGGTCAAGGCTTTCTGCCTGTATAACTCCTTCGGCACCTGGGGCTGGCTGGACACCCTGCCCCCCGAGATCAAGAACGAGATCGAGGCGTTCATGGGCGATGTGCGCGACCCCAACGGCGTGCGCCACGCCATGGAGGGTCAGGAGATCGTTTATCATCTGGCGGCTCTCATCGCCATCCCCTTCAGCTACCACAGCCCCGACAGCTATGTGGACACCAACATCAAAGGCACCCTGAACGTGCTGAACGCCGCCCGCCAGGTGGGCACCCAGCATCTGCTGGTCACCTCCACCAGCGAGGTCTACGGCACCGCCCAGTATGTGCCCATCGACGAAAAGCACCCCTTCCAGGGCCAGAGCCCCTATTCCGCCACCAAGATCGGCGCGGACCGTCTGGCCGAGAGCTTCTGGCGCAGCTTTGAGCTGCCGGTCACCATCGTGCGGCCCTTCAACACCTACGGCCCCCGCCAGAGCGCCCGGGCGGTCATTCCCACCATCATCACCCAGCTGCTGGCGGGCAAGACCGAGATCAAACTGGGCAGCCTGACCCCCACCCGCGACTTCAACTACGTCAAGGACACCGCCGCGGGCTTCATGGCCCTGGGTGACTGTGAAGCCGCCATCGGCCAGGAGGTCAACATCGCCACCGGCGAGGAGCACTCCATCGGCGATCTTGCCGCCGAGCTGATCCGCCAGATCAACCCCGAAGCCAGGATCGTCTGCGACGAGCAGCGCCTGCGCCCGGAGAACAGCGAGGTCAACCGCCTGCTGGGCGACGCTTCCAAGATGCGCGCCCTCACTGGCTGGAAGCCCGCTTATACTTTTGAACAGGGCCTTGCCGCCACCATCGAGTTTTTGCGGGGCAACATGGAGCGGTACAAGCCCGACGTCTACAATCTGTAAAAAAGGCCCGGCTGCCGCCGGGCTGTTCCGGCTGCCGGGCGGGCCCTCGGGTGAGGGGCGGCCCGGCTTATGCCGTTTTTAAAGGGCCCTTTGCAAACGGGGCCGCAAATCAAGCGAACGAGGTCATTTCGTGCAAAACGTGTTTTCAAAAGCCTTGAAAAACCTGCCCCGGCCGGTGTGGTACGCCCTGGGCCTCGCGGCCGCTCTGGCCGCCGCCCTGGGCTTCATGTACTACTGGCGGGTGGTGTATTATCTTGACAATCGCGGCGTGTCCGCCCTGCCCCTCTACGGTGCGGCGGCGGTGTTCGTGCTGGCCGCGGCGCTGGCGGTCTGGGCCGGCTCAAAACTCGGCAGCTTTGACGCAAAGGCAGCCCTTGCCATTTTTCTCTGCGGGGCGCTGTTCTGCTTTGCGAACCCGCCGCTGCAGGTGCCGGACGAGACGGCCCACTTTCTGCGCAGCTATTCTTTGAGCCTGGGCCGCTTCACCTTCGACCACGACCGCCTTTACCCCGACGATGTGGCCAAGCTGGTGGAGAGCTTCCCCGGCGCGTGGGTGGCCAGCCATACCAGCCAGGGCCTCACCTACACCGAGGACGGCGAGGAACGCAGCTATACCACCGCGGGCTATGCCCTCAAACAGCGGGGGGAGGACGGCCGGGTGGAGAGCATCGCCGACGGTTTCGCCGCCTATTTTGACGGCCAGCCCGCCGAAGAAGCGGTGGGCGAGCCCTATTTCTTCATGACCCTCTCCATGCTGCCTCAGGCGCTGGGCATCCTGGTGGCCCGCCTCCTGGGCTTCAAGGCGCTGGGCTGCCTTTATGCGGCGCGGCTGGCGAATCTCGCGGCCTATACGGCGCTGTGCTGGCTGGCGCTCAAAAACTGCAAGCGCTACAAGCCGGTGCTCACCGCCTTCATGCTGCTGCCGCTGAGCCTTTATATGGCCGCCTCGGTGAGCTACGACGCCACCCTGCTGGGCTTTTATTACTTGGTGGCCAGCTTCTACTGCAAGGACGAAATTCTGGACAGGGACATCCTCGTGTTCATCGTGGCCTTTTTGATGATGAACCTGGCAAAGCCCTACATCAGCCTGCTTTGGGTGGTGCTGCCGCTGGTGCTGCCCCGCTCGGCCTGGAAGACGCGGGTCAAAAAGTGGCAGCTGGCGGTGGGCTGCCTTGTGGGCGGCCTTGCCCTGGGCAAGCTGTTCGACTGGTACGGCACCGCGTTCCGCTTCAACTACCCCTATGTAGGCCGGCAGATCGAGGGCGCGGCGGAGGTGCCCCAGCTGCTGGGCATTCTGGCCAACCCCTTCCGCTACGCCTCGGTGCTGCTGGGCAGCTTTTACGAAAACGACTTTTTCCTGGGCCAGCTGGGCCTGTTCGGGGCTCTCGATCTGGAAGTGCCCTTCATCAGCCTGGTCAGCCCCTTGGTGCTGCTTTTCGCGGCGGCGCTCTCGGTGCACGAAAAGAGCAGCCTTAAGCCCATGCCCGCCTTTGGTCTGGGGGCACTCAGCATCGTTTACATGGCCGGCGCTGCCACCGCCATGTACATCACCAGCACCCCGGTGGGCATGATCCGCATCATCGGGCTGCAGGCGCGGTACTTCCTGCCCGCCTTTTTGATGCTCTTTGTGCTGGTGGCGGCCCTCTTGAGCCATGTGCTGGAGCCCCGCCTCGCTTCGGGACAGGCCAAGGCCCAGCGGGTGGCGCTGGGGGTCTCGGCGGTGTTCGGGGCTTTGGGCGCGGTGCTCTTGTTCCAGCGCTACTTCGTCGGCCCGGTGTTCGTCATTAAGTAAAACCTTCAAGGAAAGGGGGCGGCGCGCTTGCCGCTTTTCAGTGGGATACTGGCGCTTTTGGCCATCAGCCTTTACAGCGCCGTGCTGGCCCGCCGCTTCAGGCTGGACGCGGGTCTGCTGGCCCTGCCGGTGATCGCCGGCGGCTCCGTCTGGCTGTGCCTCGCCGGCATGGCCGGGCTGCTCAAGGCGGGCGGCTGGGTCTTCTATCTGGCCGCCGCGGCATTGGCGGCGTGGCTCATCTTCAAAAAAGAACTTGCCGAAACGCTCAAAGCGCTTCTCACTCCCGGCTTTATGGTGTTTTTGCTGGCGGCGGCCTTCTTTCTGGCCGTGTTTGCCGTCACCCGGCCCATGTTCACCCAGACCGACGAGTTCAGCCTCTGGGGTTCGGCGGCAAAGCTGACCAAGCTCCAGGATATGCTGCACCCCGGCGCGCCGGGCAATCTTCTGGCCCGCACCGCCACCCCCGCGCTGATGCTGGTGGCCTACCTCTTCCAGTTCTTCGGCCAGGGCTTCTCCGAGTGGTCGGCTTATTTTGCCATCGACGCGCTGCTGGCCGCCGCCGTGGCAGCCGTGGCCAGCCTGCCAAAAGGTTCCAAATCGGGGACGGCGGTGGTCGCCGCCTGCGGTTTTCTGGTGCCGTACTTTTTCAGCGCGCCGAGCCTTGGCGGCATCTCCAACATCTACCTCTCCTTCATGGGCGACCTGCCTCTGGGCTTTGTGTTCGGGGCGAGCCTGTGCGTTTGTTTCTCCCTGCGTGAGCGGCCCGCGGCGGCCCTCGCCCTCACCGCCCTGCTGGCGGCGTTCCTGGTGCTCACCAAGGACGTGGGCCTTGCCTACGGGTGCATCGTGGTGGGCCTTGTCTGCGCCGATCGGCTGTTCTGTGCGCCAAAGCGCAAAATCACCCGCCGCCTGAGAGACACTCTGCTGGCGGCGCTGACCATCCTGCCCGGCGGCCTTGCCTATCTTGGCTGGAGCCGCTATGTGGCGGCGGTCACGGGCCTGGGCAAGACCACCGTTGGCAGCGAGATTCACGAGGTCACCCAGGGGCAGGCCATGGCCGAGGGCGTGGCCCAGCTGCTGGGCTTTATGGAGCCCACCGAAAAGTTTGCTCAGGTGCGGGATGCTATGTTCGCCAGCCCCTTCACCATCCCGGTGTGCCTTTTGGGCGGCGGCGCGCTGGCGCTGGCTCTCATCTGGCTGGTGCTGGCCGCGGCGGCGCTGGCCGCGCCGAAAGGCGAGCGGCTGCGCCCGGTGTGCCTGGGCGTGTTCGGCACGCTGGCATTGGGGGCCTTCCTCATCTTCCACCTGTTCCTCTATGTCTACAACTTCCGCGAGACCGACGCGGCCAACCTTCAGGACTACATCCGCTACATCGGCCCCTATTACATGGGCTTTTTCCTCATGGCGCTGGGCCTTCTGGCCCGGTACGCCGCCGCTGACCTGCGCTGGGCAAAGCTGGCGGGTGCGGTACCTGCCGGGGTGCTGGCGGGCTTCTGTGTGCTCATCGCCTGGCGGGGCATGCCCACGGCGGGCTTCTGGAACTACCCCCACTCGGTGTACTCCGTGCGCCAGGACGTGAAACAGCGGGCCGAGACGGTGAACGATCTTCTCGACTGGGAGGACACGGTGCTGCTCATCAGCCAGGGCGACACCGCCATCCGCTGGAACTACTACGGCTTTGAGCTGAACGCCACCCTTGCCCGGGGGTTTGGCGGCTTCGGCTACGGCCATGAGGACGATTACAACTGGGACACCACCCACATGAACATCGTCTCGCCCGAGGCGGCGGGGGAGGGCGTGCCGGAGGTCTACAGCTACCAGACGGTGGCGGACGCCGAAGACCTGCGCCTGTTCCTGCTGGATAAAAAATACACCCATGTGCTGGTGGACGCCAGCGATGGCTACATCGCCGACGTGATCGGCCCGGTCTTTGGCTGCGAGGGCTTGCCGGACGATAAACCCGCCCAGCCGGTGCTGCTGGCCATCGAGTACGACGGCGACACCGTGCGCTGGAGCCGGGTGGAAGGAGGCGCGGCATGAAGAAATTTAAACCGCTCCTCATCGCCTGGGCGGCGGGGCTTGCCCTTTGGCTTTTGCTGGGCTGCGTGAGCCTTGCAAAGACCGCCTGGTACGCCGGGCAGGGCCTGGCCGCCACCAAAAGCCTTTCCTTTGAGGACTTCACCCCCCTCGGCATTCAGCCTTACGACGCGGGGGAGGAGGGCCCGTGGTACATCTCCACCGACGGCGACCCCCAGCTTCTGTGGCAGGGCGAAGCCTATCTGAACACCGTGTGGCTTTTTGTAGAGCATGAGAGCCCGCCCCAGGCGGTGATGCTCTACTGGAAAACGCCGGGTCAGACGGATTTCTCCCCCCGTCAGTCGGTCTACGGCGTGGAAACAGCCCCCGGCGTCTATTCCTTTGATCTGGGCGGCGTGAAGGTGAGCGAAGTGCGCATCGACCCGGACAGCCAGGGCGGCGTTGTCACCCGGTTCGACGGCGTCGTGTTCAACCCGGACCTCTCCCCGCTGGAGTTCTTCCTGCCCGGCGCGGGTGAGGCGATGCTGCTGCTGTTCGCGCCGCCGCTGGCGCTGGCGGTGTTCTGCCAGCTGCGCCGGGCGCTGGGCGCTTTTTTGAAACAAGACGATCAATCCAAATAAAAGCGAGGTCATAACAATGAGTGAGTTCATTCCTCTTTCGGTGCCCAATTTCTGCGGCAACGAGCGCAAATATGTGGACGAGGCGCTGGACGGCGCCTGGGTGTCCACCAGCGGCGCCAAGGTGGGCGAGATGGAAGAGTGCATTGCAAAGTATGTGGGCATGCCCGAAGCGGTGTGCTGCGCTTCCGGTTCCGCCGGCCTGCATCTGGCGGCCATGGTTGCGGGGGTGAAGCCGGGAGACGAGGTGATCGTGCCCGCGCTGACCTTCATCGCTTCCGTGAACCCCACCACCCGGTACGTGGGCGCCGAGCCGGTGTTCTTCGGCTGCGACGAGACCGCCACCATGGACCCGGACGCGGTGGAGGACTTCTGCGCGAACCAGTGCGAACTGAAGGCGGACGGCCTTTACAACAAACGCACCGGTGCCAAGGTCTCGGCGCTGGTGCTGGTGCATGTGTTCGGCAACATGGCGGATATGCCCCGTTTTTTGCGCATTGCGAAGGACTATAAGCTGACTCTCATCGAGGATGCCGCCGAGGCTCTGGGCACCAAGTACACCGAAGGGGCGCTGGCGGGCAAATTCGCCGGCACCATGGGCGATGTGGGCGTCTACAGCTTCAACGGCAACAAGATCATCACCACCGGCAGCGGCGGTGTGGTGGTGTCCAATCACCCGGAGTGGGCGGCACGGGCAAAGCACCTGTCCACCCAGGCCAAGACCGACCTTTTGCAGTTCAAGCACGACGAGGTGGGCTACAACTACCGCATGACCAACATCGACGCCTGCCTGGGCCTTGCCCAGATGGAGCTGCTGGAGGGCTTCATTGCCCACAAGACCGCCCGCTACGAGCAGTACAAAGCCGCGCTGGACGGCATGAAGGGCTTTTCCATGCTGCCCTTCCGGGAGGGCACCCGCTCGAACCACTGGTTCTACAGCCTGCTGCTGCCCGACCGGCTGGAGCGTGAAGACGTCATCGCCCGCCTGCAGGCCCAGGGCATCCAGACCCGTCCGGTGTGGGCGCTCATCCCCGAGCAGTGCGACTACAGCCGCAACGAGACCCACGCCATGGACATCGCCCGGGAGTACCGCCGGCGCATCGTGAACATCCCCTGCTCCACCAACCTCACCGAGGCCCAGTGCAGCCGGGTGATCGAGGCCGTTCTGGCCCTGTAACATCACAAAAAGAAGGGAGGGCCCGCCGTGGCTCTGGGCGAACTGTTTGGTCTGCTGGTGATGCTGGCGGCCCTCTTCGGAATGAGCGCCGTGCTGACCCGCCGAGTGGGGCTGAACGGTGCCGCCGCGCCGCTGGCGGCGCTGGCGCTGACGGAATTGGTGCTGCTGGCGGCAGGCCTTTTGGGCGTTCTGCGCCCGGCGGGCTTTGTGCTGGCGGCGCTGGGGCTGCTTGCCGGCGGCGCTGAGGCCGTTCTGGCAAAGAAAAAGGGAGAGACCTGCCCGCTGGCGGCGGCGCTGGCAAACCCCGCCGCAAAGCTGTTCTGGGCTGTGGCCCTGGCGCTGGCGGTGGGCCTTTGGCTGCTCCGGCCGGATTTTTTGAACTTCGACGAATACTCCTTCTGGGGCACTGCCGCGAAGCTCACCAGCGAGAACAATGCCCTTTATACCGTCTGTGAGACCGGCCTGCCCTGGCAGATGACCGAGCTGGCGGCCCTGCCGCTGGCCAGCTATTTCTTCCAGATGTTCGGCGCGTTCGCGCCCTGGCGGGCCATCTTCGCCGCCGATCTGCTGATGCTGGCGGCGGTGGCTGCCGCCGCGGGCTGCGCAAAAAAAGCCCGGCTGGCCTGCCCGCTCTTTCTGGCGGGTCTCGCGGTGCCTACGCTGGTCACGGTGGCGGGCCACACCGCCCTTTTGAATACCGCCTGGCTGGAATTTTTGGGCGATCTGCCCGCCGGCATGCTTTTCGGCGGGGCCGTGGCCTTCTGGCTGGCGGCGAAAGGCCAGGGGCCCGCAGCCCGGTGGCTCACCCTGCCGGTGCTGATGCTGGCGGCGAACGTGAAAAGCAACACCTTTGTGCTGGGCCTCGCCGCGGCGGGCCTGGTGGCGCTGGACGCCATTCTGTTCGAAAGAGGCGGGGCAAAACGCCTCGCCGCCCGGCTGGGCTTCGGCGCGGCCTGCCTTGCCGCCCCCTCCGCCCAGTATCTTCTCTGGAACAACTACATCGCGGGCCTTGTGTGGCAGAACGCCGCCGCCGGCGGCATGGGCGACACCGCCTCCGCCAGCCTGCCCGCGGTGGTGGTCAATGGTCTGAAACTGCTGCTGGGCCTGCCGGCGGAAAGCTACTTCGAGGCCCGCAGCGATCTCTTTTGGCAGTACGGCAGCGCCATGACCGACGCTTTCTTCCACCGGGATGTGTCGGTGTTCGGCACCGGCGCGGCGGTGGTGACGCTGACGCTGGCGGTGTTTTTGGCCGCTGTGCTGCTGGCCCCGGACAAAGGGGCGCGGTTGCGGGCCGCTCTCTTTGCCGTGGGCAGTTTTGCCTGTTTTGCCGGTTACTGGCTGATGCTCTGGCTGAGCTACGCCTTCCTTTTAAAAGATTCCACCCCCGAAAGCCTTGCCAGCTATCCCCGGTATCTTGCGTCCTATTACCCCGGCTGGCTGCTGCTGGCGCTGGCGGTGCTGGGG
>NZ_DBFNWJ010000055.1:0-4932 GCF_048426865.1 Candidatus Allofournierella merdipullorum | reverse complement strand
GTGTATTTTATTATTAATATCGCTTTAAACTATGGGATGTGTAAATTAACACATCCCATTTTTTGGAAAGATACAAAAAAGCACCGACCCGCCAGAAGATGCGAGCGGGTCGGTGCTTTTTGGATTTACAGGTTCTTTACTCGATGATGCTCTTGCCGGTCATCTCGGCGGGCTGTTCAAGGCCCAGGAGCTTCAGCATGGTGGGGGCGATGTCCGCCAGGACGCCGCCCTCCCGCAGCTTCACATCCCCCGCGCCGGCCACCAGGAAGGGCACCGGGTTGGTGGTGTGGGCGGTAAAGGGAGAGCCGTCCACATCGTACATGCGGTCGGCGTTGCCGTGGTCGGCGGTGAGCAGCACCTGGCCGCCGGCGGCCAGGGTGGCGTCGATCACCTTGCCGGCGCACGCGTCCACGGCCTCCACGGCCTTCACGGCGGCCTCGAACACGCCGGTGTGGCCCACCATGTCGCAGTTGGCAAAGTTCAGGATGATGACGTCGTACTTGCCGCTCTCGATGCGCTTGACGCACTCGTCGGCCACTTCGTAGGCGCTCATCTCGGGCTTCAGGTCATAGGTGGCCACCTTGGGGCTGGGGATGAGGGCGCGGTCCTCGCCCTCGAAGGGAGCCTCCACGCCGCCGTTGAAGAAGAAGGTCACATGGGCGTACTTCTCGGTCTCGGCGATGCGCAGCTGGGTCTTGCCGCACTTGGCAAGGTAGGCGCCCATCACGTTGTCCAGGCTCTGGGGCTTGAAGGCCACCTCCACGTTGGGCATGGTGGCGTCGTACTGGGTGAAGCAGACATAGTTCACCGCAAAACGGCCGCTGCGGCGCTCGAAGCCGGTGAAGGCGTCGTCCACGAAGGTGCGGGTGATCTCACGGGCGCGGTCGGGGCGGAAGTTGAAGAAGATAACGCTGTCGCCCTCGGACACGCGGCCGCCCTCGCAGGTCACGGCGGGCACCACGAACTCGTCGGTCACGCCCTCGGCGTAGCTGTTCTCCATCACCTGGAGCGGCTCGCCCTTCACGCCCTCGCCGTAGACGAAGGCGGCGTAGGCCTTCTCCACGCGGTCCCAGCGGTTGTCGCGGTCCATGGCGTAGTAGCGGCCGGTGACGGTGGCGATCTTGCCGATGCCCAGTTCGTTCAGCTTGTCCTGCAGCTGGGCGATGTAGCCCTTGCCGGAGTCGGGCGGCACGTCGCGGCCGTCCATGATGGCGTGGACGTACAGCTCCTTCACGCCCAGGTCCTTGGCCATGTCCAGCAGGCCGAAGAGGTGCTGGATGTGGCTGTGGACGCCGCCGGCGGAAAGCAGGCCCATCAGGTGCAGGGCCTTGCCGTTCTTCACTGCGGCCTCCATGCAGCCGCGGATGGCGGCGTTGTCACGGATGGAGCCGTCCTGGATGGCCTTGGTGATGCGGGTGAGCTCCTGGTAGACGATGCGGCCCGCGCCGATGTTGGTGTGGCCCACTTCGCTGTTGCCCATCTGGCCGTCGGGCAGGCCCACGTCCATGCCGGAGGCGCCGATGGTGGTGTAGGGGCAGGTGGCGAACAGCTTATCGAGGTTGGGGGTGTTGGCGGCAACGATGGCGTTGCCGTCTTTCTGCTCGGGCACCCAGCCGAAGCCGTCCAGGATGCAGAGCAGCAGGGGTTTTTTCGACATAAAAAATTTCTCCTTCTTGGCAAAAGGGCGCGCCGGGGCTGCCGGCGCGCCGCGGTGGTGTTTACTTGCCGGCGGCGGCGACGATGGCCGCGAAGGCGTCCGCCTTCAGGGAAGCGCCGCCGATCAGGCCGCCGTCCACGTCGGGCTTGGAGAGCAGCTCGTCGGCGTTGCCGGCGTTCATGCTGCCGCCGTACTGGATGGTGGTGGCCTTGGCCACGGCCTCGCCGTAGAGCTCGGCCAGCACCTTGCGGATGGCGGCGCAGACCTCCTGGGCCTGGTCGCTGGTGGCGGTCTTGCCGGTGCCGATGGCCCACACGGGCTCGTAGGCGATGATGATGTTCTTCATATCCTCGGCGGACACGCCCTGCAGGGCGATCTTGGTCTGCATGCGCACCAGTTCCTCGGTGACGCCCTGCTCCCGCTGGGTCAGGTTCTCGCCCACGCAGACGATGACCTTCAGGCCGGCGGCCAGACCCGCCAGGGTGCGCTTGTTCACAGTCTCGTCGGTCTCGGCGAAGTACTGACGGCGCTCGGAGTGGCCGGTGATGACGTACTCCACGCCCAGGTCCACCAGCATGTCGGCGCTGATCTCGCCGGTGAAGGCGCCGCTCTTCTCAAAGTGGACGTTCTCCGCGCCCACATGGATGTTGGTGCCGCGGGTCTTCTCCACGGCGGTGCAAAGGCTGGTGAAGGGGGTGCAGATGACCACTTCGCAGCCGGCGTCCTTCACGGCGGGGATGAGCTCGTCGATGAGAGCAGCGGCCTCGGTGGCGGTCTTGTTCATTTTCCAGTTGCCGGCGATGACGGCTTTGCGGTTGGCTTTATCCATGGTGTGTTACCTCACTTTTTTCGTTTGTCGGCGGGCCGCAAAAGGCCTCAGCCGCCGCGGGCGGCTGAGGCGCATGGGCTCACAAATCAGGCGTTCTGGATGCAGGCGATGCCGGGCAGCTCCTTGCCCTCCAGGTACTCCAGGGAAGCGCCGCCGCCGGTGGAGATGTGGGTCATCTTGTCGGCGTAGCCCAGCTGCATCACGGCAGCAGCGGAGTCGCCGCCGCCGATAACGGTGGTGGCGTCAGCCTCGGCCATGGCCTTGGCAACAGCCAGGGTGCCGGCGGCCAGGGTGGGGTTCTCGAACACGCCCATGGGGCCGTTCCACACGACGGTCTTGCTGGCCTTCACGGCCTCGGCGAACAGCTCGCGGGTCTTGGGGCCGATGTCCAGGCCCATCATATCGGCGGGGATGGAATCGGAAGGCACGACCTTCACGTCCACAGGCCCGTCGATGGGGTCGGGGAAGGAAGCGGTGATAACGGTGTCCACAGGCAGCAGCAGCTTGACGCCCTTGGCCTCGGCCTTGGCCATCATCTCCTTGCAGTACTCCACCTTCTCCTCGTCCACCAGGCTGGTGCCCACGCCGTAGCCCTTGGCGACCAGGAAGGTGTAGGCCATGCCGCCGCCGATGATCAGGGTGTCCACCTTCTCCAGCAGGTTCGCGATGACGTTCAGCTTGTCGGCGACCTTGGCGCCGCCCAGGATGGCGGTGAAGGGGCGCACGGGATCGTTCACGGCGTTGCCCAGGTAGCGGATCTCTTTCTCCATCAGGTAGCCCACGGCGGTGTCCTTGACGTAGTCGGTCACGCCGGCGGTGGAGCAGTGAGCGCGGTGAGCGCTGCCGAAAGCGTCGTTCACATAGCAGTCGGCGATGCTGGCCAGATCCTGGCTGAACTCAGGCAGGTTCTTGGTCTCCTCCTTGCGGAAGCGGGTGTTCTGCAGCAGAACCACGTCGCCGTCCTTCATGGCGGCAACAGCGGCCTTGGCGTTCTCGCCCACAACGGTGTCGTCATTGGCGAACACGACTTCCTTGCCCAGCAGCTCGGAGAGGCGCACCGCCACAGGGGCCAGGCTGAACTTCTCCTCGGGGCCGTTCTTGGGCTTGCCCAGGTGGCTGCACAGGATGACCTTGCCGCCGTTCTCGATCAGCTTCTTGATCGTGGGCAGCGCGGCCACGATGCGGTTGTCGTTGGTGATCTTGCCGT
Source organism: Candidatus Allofournierella merdipullorum (assembly GCF_048426865.1). Taxonomy (NCBI): domain Bacteria; kingdom Bacillati; phylum Bacillota; class Clostridia; order Eubacteriales; family Oscillospiraceae; genus Allofournierella; species Candidatus Allofournierella merdipullorum. Next base: position 1,239 of record NZ_DBFNWJ010000055.1, on the reverse strand, counting down.
CCTTCATCGGCACGTTGAAATCGCAGCGCACAAGCACCCGCTTGCCGCGCACGTCCATCTCTTCCACGGTCTTTTTACCCAAACCCATCGTCTGTTTCTCCTCTCGATTTTGAAGTTCTCATGGGCATTTGCATACCTGTCCTTATTATAATCAATCGGCGCGCATTTCGCAAGGCGTTTGCCGTTATGTTTTTAACGATACTCTGCCCCGGACGTGCCCGAAACTTGCACAAAAAGCACACAGCAGAACGGGCCGGGGCGCGCCGCCCCGGCCCGACGCCGGTCGATCATTGCGGGGCCTGCCTGTTGCGCCAGGCGCCCAGGGTGTAGAACGCCGCCAGCACCAGCCGGACGATGTCGCCCGCCGAAGAGCTGATGCCGCCGCTGCCCAGGTCGATGAGCAGGCTCAGCGCCGCCGCCACCGCCAGCACCACGCCCAGCACGAACAGCACCTGGGCCTTGTCCGGCCGGGCGCACCATTTTGCGCCCAGGATGCCGGCCACAAGGCCGAAGGCGCTGCTGGGCACCGCCAGCACGCCCAGTGTGATGAGGGCGGTGACCACGCCCCAGCCCAGGCCGTCGTCGGTGCCCATGGCTAAACCCGCGCCGATGAGCGCCAGGCCGCCCAGCAGGCCCAGAGCCGATAGGATGATGAGGACGATGCCGGTCACTTTGAGCATCGTTCTGCCCGCAAGCTGTGTTTCGTTCATGGCGTTTTCTCCTCAATTCAATGTTTTTTGAAAAAAGCGGGCCGGGGCGCGGCCCCGGCCCGCTTTGGGTCATTATTGCAGGCTCTGCTTGTTCTGCCACGCGCCCAGGGTGTAGAGCACCGGCAGCACCAGGCCGATGAGAGCGCCCACCACCGCGGCGCTTCCATTGTCGCCGCCGAAGGATGAGAGCAGATTCAGAACGGCCAGCGCGGTGAGCACCACGCCCAGCACAAAGAGGGTGCCGGCCTTGTCGGGACGGTTGCACCACTTCACGCCCAGGATGCCCACCACCAGACTGAACGTGCTGCTGAGGATGGCGACGACGCCCAGCACCATGGCGATGGCGCCCAGGCCCAGGGCCAGGCTCTCGCCGCCGGCGATGCCCAGCGCCGCGCCGCCCACCACGGCCATGAGGCCGGTGAGGATGCTGAGGGCTGCGAAGATGATGTAGAGGATGCCCACCACTTTGAGCATCAGGCGGCCTTTGAGTTCGGTGTTGTTCATGGGGTCTCTCCTTATTTTTTATTTC
>NZ_DBFNWJ010000054.1:0-10575 GCF_048426865.1 Candidatus Allofournierella merdipullorum | reverse complement strand
AAAATAAATAAAACGGCGCGGCCCGCTTTGCGCGGGCCGCGCTTTTTTGTCAGTTTTGGGTCAGCCGCTTTGCCAGCGCCAGCATGGGGGCGGCCTTCAGCTTGCACACCTTCCGGTCGGCGGTGAGCAGGCCGTTCACTTCCTCCTCCACGTCGGAAAGCTGGGTGTAGATGGCGGCGCAAAGGCCCTGTTCCACCAGCGGCAGCACCCGCTTTTCGTAGAGGGCCAGCACCCGCTTTTCCAGTTCTTCGGGGCTTTTGCAGGCCCCGTAGCCGTAGCTGCGGCCCGGGCACTGCAGATGCCCCGCCACCGGCAGGGTCAGCCCGCCGAACTCGGTGAGCACCAGCGGCTTTTCGCCGGCTTTCAGATCCCACGGCCCGAAGTAGATGTGGCGGCTGTCCACGTCCGTCTCGCCGCAGCGGAACCACCCGGAAGTAGAGTCGATGAAGCGGCTGGAATCCAGCGAGCGCAGTTTTTGGTAGGCGGCGGTGGAGCAAAACTGGCCCCAGCCCTCGTTGAAGATGGTCCAGTACACCACGCAGGGGTGGCTCTTCAGCGCGTTGACCGTTGACTCCATTCCCGCCAGAAAGGCCGCCCGCGCCGCCGGGTCCGGGTGCATTTTCTCGTCGCTGCGGCGGGTCTGAAAACCCAGGTTCGGCAGCACCGTATCCCGCCGGTAGTTGTAGTCGCCGTTGTTCACCATGTCCTGGAACACCGCCATGCCCAAGCGGTCGCAGGCGTAGTAGAACAGGGGCGGCTCCACCTTGATGTGCTTGCGCAGGGTGTTAAACCCCAGAGCCTTCATGGCCAGAATGTCCTCGTCATATGCCGCAGGGCTGGCAGGTGTAAAAATGCCGTCGCTCCAGTAGCCCTGGTCCAGCACCCCGTGGAAAAAGGTTGGCGCGCCGTTGAGGCAAAGGCGGGCGTGACCGCCCACGGTCTTGATCTCCAGCGTGCGCAGGGCAAAGTAGCTCTCCACCCTGTCTTCGCCCGCTTCGATGACGACGGGGTAGAGAAAGGGCGTTTCCGGGCTCCAGAGGCGGGGGTGTGCCGGCCGCAGCACCGCCCGGCCGTTTCCCAGCGGGGCAGTGAAAGCCCCGTCCGGGTCGGCCACCGTCACGGTGCCGCAAAGGCGTTCGTCGCCCACGTCCAGCACCGCTTCTTCCAGCGTGCAGGTGAAGTCCGCCCGCCGTATGTAGGTGTGCGGCACGCTCTCCAGCCAGACGGTCTGCCACAGGCCGCTCACCGGGGTGTACCACATGCCTCCGGGGCGCTCCACCTGCTTGCCGTAGGGCAGGGTGTGGCCCCGCAGGTCGTCGGTGACCCGCAGCACCAGTTCGTTTTCGCCGGGCAAAAGCCCGCCGGTCAGCTCAAATTCCGCGGCTTCGTAGCCGCCGGTGTGGCTGCCCAGATGCCGCCCGTTCAAAAAGCAGTCAACGGTCTGGTCGGCTCCGTCCGCGTGCAGCAGCACCCGCCCGGCGTTAAAGCCGGCGGGCAGAGAAAAGCGACGGCGGTAAAAGAGAAAACTGCCCTCGGCAAAGTGCTCGCCCACGCCGGAGAGGTCGCTCTCTGGGCAGAAGGGCACAAGAACTTCCCGGTCGTATTCGGCGGGGGCTTCGCCGCTCTGGCTCACCGCGAACTGCCAGCGGCCGTTCAGATTCAGAAAGCTTTGACGCCGCAGCCTCGGGCGGGGGTAGTCCGGCCAGGGCAGGGCGGGCAGCGCCTCACCGGCGGCGGTGAAGAGGGGTTCTTTCATGGAGAACTCCTTTCAGGCCAGCGGCTGAGGCTGAGTGAAGGCAAAGGCGGGGGTCTCCTCGGGGGTCACAGCCAGCACCTTGTCGCCCCGGCAGGTCTCCTCGGTCATGCGCACTGCGCTGATGCGGCTGGCCCCGGCGGTGCGCCAGTAATAGACGTGCTCCACGCCGTCGATGCAGCTGGAATAGAGGGTCTCGTCCAGCGCGCCCTCCGGCGTGATGACGCTGCCCCGCACCATGGCCACGCCCTCGAGAACGTGGAAGAATTCCATCACCTGACCGGGACGGTCTTCGGGGAAGCCGGCGTTTTCTTTGAAGAACACCGCCCGCACATAGCGGGAGGCGGGGGAGGCGTCCCCCGGCAGGCCGATGGCCCCCATGCCCTGGCCAAAGCAGGCAAGGGGCAGCCCCGGCGCGAAATGGTTCTCCGGCTGGCGGGGGGAGAGGTTCATGTAGTTCGCCAGATTGGTCTGGTGGAAGGGGAAGGGCGGGTTGTTGGTGAGCACCCCGGCCTTGTCCTCGTAGAGATGCAGGCCGTCGGCGGTGGACTCCGCCACCAGCGCGCCGGTGGAATCGGCCACGTGCCAGTGCAGCGGGGCCAGGGGCAGGCCCGGCGCAAAGGGAATGGCGCACACGGTCACCCCTTCCAGCAGGGCTTTGGCCTCAGCCAGGGACGCGCAGCTGCCCAGCACCAGCCACAAAAGCTCGTGGGGCGCAAGGTGGTTGGGGTCGGGCGTTTCGTCGGGGAAGTAATGGGCGTTGCCCGGGAAATTCAGCCCGGCCATATAAAGGCCCTTCTCGTTCATGCCCTCGGCAAAGAGAGGCAGGCCGCCGGCCACGCTGGCCATGCCCACCACGGCGTAGTGCTGGGTGAGGGCGGGGCGGTGGGCGAAGGGAAAGGCGAGGAAACGGGGCGCGATGACCACCCGCTGCCCGAAGGATACCTCCAGATCCAGATTGCGGCCGAAGAGCTTCTGCTCAAAAAAAGCGATGCTGGTGCACATGGCGACTACCTCCTTTTGGTGTCTTACCTTCAGTATACACCCCTTTTGGCCCCGGTCAAACGAAAGGCGCAAAAAAAGGCGGCGCAGCGCGCCGCCTGCTGTTTTTCATGCCGCCAGTTTGAAGGTGAGGGCCACCGGGTTGTGGTCGCTGAAAGCAAAATCCGCGTCGACATTCTCGGCGCTGGCGGCCACGTTGTCCGACACGATGAAGCCGTCCACCACGGTGGTGTAGTTCACCCCCGGCTCATAGGGGATGTCCGCGCCCCGGCAGGTGGCCACCTCGAAGCCGTTGTCCGCCGCCACAAAGGAAAAGTGCTCCGGCAGGTCGGCGTCGGTGAGGGTCTGCACCCAGCCGGGGAACTGCTGACGGCTTTCAAAGGTGTGCTCGGTGCCGTAGAGGGCGTGGTTGAAGTCGCCGCCCACGATGACGTAGTTGCCCTTTTCGTACTCCTCCTCCATCACGTCGCGCAGCAGTTCCAGCTGCTGTGCCCGCACGGTGCCGCCCTCGTCGTAGGCGGACATATGGCTGTGGATGAGGGCCAGCTGCCCGTCGGCGCCCTCCACCGGCAGATACAGCACGGTGAAGCAGCGGTCCAGGTCGGTGAACTTGATGAAGAAACTCTCGTCCACCGGGTAGCTGCGGCGCACGCCGCCCTCGGCGGCGTAGCGGGTGAGGGTGAGCAGCCCGGCGTTCACCACGCCGTGATGGTCGGTGAGGGGATAGGCCAGATACCCGCTGTGGAAGTTCTGGCCCCAGATAGAGCCGTGATCGGAAAAAGCGTCCAGCGCCATCTGCCGCTGGTCCACAAAATGGCTGCGGTGGGAGTCGTAGTCCACCTCCTGCAGCAAAAGCAGGTCGGCGTCCAGCTCTTCCAGGGCATCCAGCCCGGCGGCGGTGTTGGCCAGCACGTCCTCCTCACTGCGGGCCTTGCCGTAAAGGCCCTGGGTGGGGGTGCCGTCCTCCATCACGCCGGCATCCATGAAAAAGGAGTAGTCCGGCCCGTAGGCCCCGAAGCCCAGATTGCAGGTGACGGCGGTGTATTCCTCGCCCGCCGCCAGCGGTTCGGCGGGGGCGTTCGCAACCTCCAGGGCGAGGTTGTCCTCGATGCGGTAATACTGAAGCTGCAGATAGCCCACATACCCGGCGAAAAGGAGCACCAGCGCCCCCAGAACGATTGCCAGCGCCAGGGCGGCGCGGCGAAGGACCTTTTTCATCTTGACCTCTTTTCCCGACGAAAAAAAGAGCAGCACAAAACAGACTCTGTTTCGTGCTGCTCTCCGTCGCTTGAACACTGTTTTTAAATCATACACGAAAAAGGCGGCGGGGGCTATCCGCAAAAACCATAAAGTTTTCCGGCGTTCTTTGGGCAGCTGCACAGAAAAGGGCCCCGCCGGCGGGGCAGGGGCCCTTTTTGTTCAGTGACGTTGGTCGGTGAGGGAGTACATCTCGCAGAACCGGGCGGCAAAGCTGGGCTCCCGCCCGCCGGCGTAAAGGTGGGAGGTATCCCCGAAAGCCCCCAGCCGGAAGTACGCCTCGCCCTCCCGGCGCTCCTCGGTGATGAGGGTGGTCACGGAGGAGGGGGCGGCGCAAAAGCCGTGCCACAGCACCATGGGCGACAGGTTGAGCATCCGGCTCAGCAGCACGCACTCCACCCCGAAATGGCAGAACAGCACCACCGTGTCGGTGTTCGGCCGTTCGGCCCGGTAAATTTCACCCTGGCGGCGGTAACCGTGGGCCGCCAGCAATTCGTCCAGGGAGCCGGTCACCCAGCGGTATTGCTCCGCCACGCTGCCGGCCCGCATGGGCTCTGCTTCCAGCCAGGCGTCCCGGTCAAAAAAGCGGGGCTCGGCGGTCCAGTCGGCGGGCAGCCAGTCCCAAGGGATGGACTCGCCTTCCGCCCCGGGCTTGTGAATGGGGGCGCTGAACTCCCGCAGCCAGGGGCATTCGGTGGCGGAGCGGCCCATCTTTTTGAGGGTGAGGCTGGCGGTGTCCTTCGCGCGGCCCAGGGGCGAAACGTAGAACGCCGCTATTTCCAGCCGGCTCAGCCGCTCGGCCAGCAGGGCGGCCTCCTTCCAGCCGGTGGGGGTGAGAGAGTCGATGGAATAATCCGGGTCGGCGTGGCGCACGATGAGCAATTTCATGGGTGTTTCTCCTTATATATGTATGGCGGGGTCAGCGGATGGGCCGCCCCAGATGCAGCGCCTGCCGCCAGGCGGGCGGCGGGCCGTCGTCGCCCCAGTATTCCTCCAGCGTGGCGATGCGCCCTTCCTCCACCCGGAAGAAGGAGGTCACGTGGAAGGAGACGGTGCGCGGCGCGTCGAACACCCGCACCACCGTGACGAGCAGCGGCCCCATGGCCTCCACCCGTTCGATCTCGCCCTCCCACCGGCCGGGATATTCGCAGTTGGCGCGGATGAACTCGGCGGCGGTGAAAAGCTCGTTGGTGTTAGGCCAGCGCACCGTTGCGTCCGGGGCGAAAAACGCCGCCATCTCTTCGGGGCGCTGGGCCAGCGTCGCCGCCCAGTAGGCGGCCGCGTCCAGTTCGGTTTTGTTTTGCATGGAGGACCCTCCTGTTTTCGGATAAGCGGGCAGTTCACGGCACAAGCTGCAGCCGGAACCAGCCGTCGGTCAGATCGAAGCGGCACACCGCCCCGTTTTTGCGGCAGAAGGCGCTGATGGACTGCACCCCCAGCCCGTTGCCCTCCCGGCGGGCCAGCGGCAGGCCGCTGCTGTCGAAGGTGACGTCGCCGGCGCAGGGGTTGGAGATCTCCAGCATCACGCCCGGCATGCTCACCGCCCGGCAGCGGATGCACCGGCGGGAGACGGGCAGCTCCAGATTGGCGTGGATGGCGTTGTCCAGCGCGTTGGCCACCACGATGGCCAGCTCTCTCTCGTCCACGGGAAGCTCGTCCGGCAGGGAGATGCTCGCCTCTACCGGGATGTCCTGGCTTTTGGCCTGCTCAAAGCAGGAGGCAAACACCGCGTCCAGCACCGGCGGGCGGCACCAGCGTGTCACCTTGTGCTCTTCCAGCCGGGTCTGGGCGGCGTCCAGGGTGGCCAGGGCCGTGTCCCGGTCGCCCCGCAGCATCAGCTCGGTGGCGGCCTGAAGCTGGTGGCGCAAATCGTGGCGCTGGATGCGGATGCTCTCCTCCACTTCCTTCACCCGCTCCATCTTCTCCTTCAGCGCCGAGATCTGCATGGACAAAAGCGTGGTGCTCTGCCGCTCCGCCTGGATCTGGTACTGGGCGTAGAGGCTCTGGAACACCGCGATGTAGACGATGATGATGGGGATCACCGCGGCGTAGAGGTAGGTGCGCTGGACCGGGTTTTCCAGATAACTGCCCGGCCAGGAGGCCATGAACACCAGATAGCCGCAGAAGGCGCAGGGGATGAGGGTGAGGGCGGCCCAGCCGGAGGGCATCACCCGCACCAGCATGCGGAAGGGCCGCCGCAGGAACCGCCCTTCCAGCCAGATCACCACGCCGTAGAACAGGGCCGTCAGCAGGATGTTCACAAAGCCGGGCAGGCCCAGCGAGTCGGTCAGCATGCGGATCATGGAGACCCCCAGCGTGGACAGCAGGATCTGGGACAGGTAGTTGAACACCGCCTGGGCCGGGGTGTCGCTGGCCGCCCAGTAGGTGAGGAAAACCGCCGGCAGCGAGATGGTGAGAAAGAACACCCGCAGCAAAAGCAGTTCACCGCCCAGCACAAGCAGCGCCAGGCTGGTGCCGAGCATCCAGAGGCTGTAGAGCGCCATGATGCACAGCAGCTTGCGCAGCCCGAAGCGGAACTCGGTCAGGCTCGCCATCATGCCCACCGTCATCGTGGTGATGAACAGGGTGCGGAAAAGCAGAAACGCCAGGTCCGTCATAGCGATCGATCCTCCAGCCAGTAGCTGCCCCAGGCCCGCTTGAATTCCGCGGCCGCCCGGCGGGGCAGGGTCATGGTGCGGCCGTTGTCCAGCAGGACCGTCTGGCCGTTCACGCCGGTCACGTGCTGGAAGTTCAGCACAAAGCTGGCGCCGCACAAACAAAAGCGCCGGTGGGCCAGCAGGGGAGCGGCCATCTCCCGGAAGGGCGAGCGGATGGTGTGAGAATCCACGGTGCCGTCGGTGCAGTAATAGCGCATGCAGCGCCCCACCCGCTCCACATAGCGGATGCGCTCCAGCGGGATGCGCCGGGGCCCCTCGGCCGTGGGCACAACGACGCAGCTGCCCCGCCGGCGGGCCAGATTTTCCGCCGTGCCGTCCAGCACGCGGAAGAACTTGTCCGCCTGCACCGGCTTGAGCAGGTAGAAAAAGGCCCGCACGTCGTAGCTGTCGGCGGCAAACTCGTTGGAAGCGGTGAGATAGACGATCTCGCCGCCTTCGCCCAGCGCCCGCAGGCGGCGGCCGGTGTCGATGCCGCTCAGCTCGGGCATGAGGATGTCCAGCACATAGAGGTCAAAGCCGCCCGCCGCCTCCGCCCGCGCCAGCAGCGCGCCGCCGCTGCCAAAGCTCTCCACCTGCCCGCCCGCGCCGGGGCGGGCGCGAAGATAGGCGCTCACCAGGTTTTCCGTTTGACGAAGCTGCTGTTCGTCGTCGTCACAGATGGCAATGCGAAGCATGGGTCGTCCTCCTCTCCCGGCGGAGTGCGAATTTTGCGCAGGCAGCGGCCAATTTGGAACAACCGCTTGCCTGTTTTATCCCGATTTTTACAATGAAAATAGCATGGAAGCGCGGCGCCGTCAAGGGGGTGCGGCCCCGGGCTGTGAGGAAGGTGTTTGAACGATGAAGGCCTTTTGGAAACGGTTTTGGAAGGAAGCGTCCCTCGACCCGGAGGAGCGGCGGGCGTTCCTGCGGCAGTCGGTGCAGAAAAACGACTTCGCCCTGGGCGTGATCTGCGCCATCGTCTTTGTGGTGGAGGGGTTCAACATCGCCCGGGTGCTGAACACCTCGGTGGGGCTGGGCACCCGGAACAACCGCATCTATTTCTCTCTGTACTGCGCCCTGCTGTTCATCGCGGCGCTGTGGCTGGTGCTGTGGCGGCTGCTCCGCCGCGCCCCGGCGGGCGCGCAGTGGGCGGCGCAGTACGCCGTCACCTGCCTGATGCTTTTGTGGCACCTGACGCTGAACACCTACGACCTGCTCCGTGACCCCGACGGGGAGACCACCGTGCTGACCACGGCGCTGTTGGGGCTGGCCTTTCTGATCCAGTCGCCGGCGGCGTACAGCGCGGTGCAGATCGGGGCGGGCTATCTGCTGTTCCGGGCGGTCATGGCGCCGCTGCTGGACACGGGCGACCAACTCAATCTGACCATCACCTTTGCGGTGGCGCTGGCGGTGTCCCTCACCCAGGCACGCCACGCCGCGGTGGCGGTGAAGCAGCAGCGGCAGGCTGCGGAGATGAACGCCAAACTGCAGGAGCTGGCCCAGCGGGACCCCCTCACCGACCTGCTCAACAAAACGACGGTGGAGTGCTGGGCCGAGCGGATGCTCGCCGGCGCCGGGCGGCCCGGCGGGCTGACCCTGTTCCTTTTGGACCTGGACGAGTTCAAGGAGGTCAACGACCGCTACGGCCATCCCTGCGGCGACTATGTGCTCACCGAGACGGCCGAGGCCATGCGGGACGCCTTCCCGGAGGCGGCGGGCCTGGGCCGGGTGGGCGGCGACGAGTTCGCCGTGCTCTATGACTGCCCGCTGACCGGGGAACAGGTGACCGCTCTGTGCCGGGAATTTGAGGCGCGGCTGGGGCAGGTGCAGTGGCAGGGCCAGAAACTGGAGGTGCGGTGCAGCGCCGGCGTGTGCGTCAGCGCGCGGGCGGGCTGCTCTTACCGCAGCCTGTACACCGAGGCCGACCGCCTGCTCTACCAGGCAAAAAAGACTGGCCGGGGCCGGTACTGCGTGCGACGGCTGGAAGATACATAAACAAAAAGACCGCTGTGTTTTCACACAGCGGTCTTTTTGTGGTGCGCCCGACTGGATTCGAACCAGCGGCCTTCCGGGTCGGAGCCGAACGCTCTATCCATCTGAGCTACGGACGCAGATCGGCGGAAAGCCGTCCCGCGCGGACGGTTTCCGGCACATTTGACCGCACCCTGTTGGTGCATCGCTTATTGTATCACATTTTTTTGCCGTGGTAAAGCCTTTTTTCAAAAATCGGGGCAAAATCCCGCGCTGCGGCAGGTTTCGCCGCAAAAGGCGCAAAAAAGCGCGGGCGGAACGCCCCGCCCGCGCGCTGTTCCTGGATTCAGCTGCGGTTCAGCACCGGCCAGACCGCCCGGCTGAGGATGCCGGACACCACAAAGCCGGCGGCGGCCTCCACCGCGCCCTGCACGCCCACGAACAGCAGAACGAACACCAGCGGGTTCGCCGCGCCCAGGGCGGTCACAAAGCTCTGGATGTAATCGGTGCGGTAGAAGAACAGCACCAGCGCGCCCATGAAGAACACGGTGTTCAGCACCGGGCCCGCCAGCGCGGCCGCGCCGAAGGCGGCGTTGGCCCGCAGGGGCTGGTCCTTGCGGTGCAGGGCCTTGAAGATCACCGCCGGCAGCCAGCCCGCCAGCACCCGGGTGGGTACGCAGGTCAGGAAGGTGAACACCGGGTTGATGGTCATCAGCGTGGTGCCGAAGGCGTCGGAACCGAAGCAGGTGGAAAAGCTGGTCAGGCCGAAGATGCCACCCAGAATGGCGCCCTCGGTGGGCCCCAGCAGGATGGCGCCCACCGTCACCGGGATCATGATGGGGGTGATGGCCAGCGGGCCGATGTGGATGTAGCCCAGCGGGGTGTAGGCCAGCACCAGCACGATGGCGGCCAGCAGCGCCAGCCGGGTCAGACGCAGAGTCTTGGAATGGTTGTTCATGTTACATGCTCCTTTACTGCCGCTCCGCCTCAAAACGCGGATACAGCGCAAACTTATTTATGCACACGCCCCTGGCGGGGCGGAACACCCTATTTATTTTTGATTTTTCTGCCAGATGAGATACATGCCGTCCAGAATGAGGTCCTCGCACCGGCGCACCGGCTGGCTCATCGCTTTCAGCACCGCCTCGGGCACTTCGCCGGTGGCGGCCACCCATGCGCCTTCGCCCAGCTCGCTGCGCAGGCGGGCGATGAGGCCGTCCAGCATGGCGGCGGTGCCCAGGATGCTGCCCGCCTGCAAACAGGCGGCGCTGTTCTTCGCCAGCGGCGTCAGCGCGGCCCGGGGCGTGTCCAGGTCCACCTGGGGCAGCTGGGCCGTGCCCTTCACCAGGGCGTTCAGTGCAGCTTTGGGCCCGGGCAGGATCATACCGCCCAACAGGCGGCCCTTCTCGTCAATGCCCATCAGCGAGAGAGCGGTGTCCGCGCACAGCAGGATCACCGGCCCCGGCGCAAGATCCAGCGCGGCCACTCCCGCGCACAGCAGTTCGGCGCCCAGCTGGCCCGGGTCGTCGATGCAGATGGCAAGGCCGCTCTTGAGGCCAGGGCCCACCGTGAGCACCCGGCCTTCGCTGTACCGGCGCAGCGCGGCGATCATGGGGGCGGTCAGTGCCGGCGCAACAGAACCGAGGATCGCGCCCTCCCAGCGGCGGCCGCCGTGGCCGTAAAGTTCCAGAAGCTGCCCCAGGGCAATGGCGCACTCGTCCGCCGTCAGCCCGGCCCGGGCGCTCAGCCGGCCCGAGAAGAGCTTTTGCTGCCCGTCGTATCCGCCCACCGAAATGTGGGTGTTGCCGATGTTCACCGTCAGGACCATGGCGCTGCGGCCTCCTTTCCTTGAGCGGCCCCTATTATAATACTATTTATAGCAAAAAGGCAAGCCCCCCTCTTTTTCGGGGGCAAAAATCGCCCTTTTCATTTTTT